>JBKGZF010000135.1:0-6479 GCA_046545715.1 Nitriliruptoraceae bacterium
AGGCTGGCCATCGAGAGGAAGATCCTCTTCATGCGCACACCTCCATCGAGTCGTCGATCGGGCCTGCGCATCCGCTAGTCAGCGCCGGTCGATCCGCTTCGCTCGATGGAACAGGGTGGTGCTTCAGGTCGTGCTGTCGTGCTTTCGTGCTGCCGGACCGCACCCTTGGGATGGGGCCGTCCGGAGCTGGTCGACGGTGGATCCCGTCGTGTTCGGAACGCGACCTCCCCCGCACATCGCTCGCTATGGAGTTTTCACTGCCCACACGCCCCGTCAAGCAACTACAACATCAAGACAGAACTCATACAACAACACTACGCTGCGGAGCGTGCACGCTTGCGCACTGTACGCAACCCGCAGTGAGGCGTCCAGTGCCCAGCGTCGCTCATCCTTGACGATGCAGGCCCTGACAACTAGGGCCGTACCGCCCCCATCCCTACGGACGCGTGGCTCCGGAGGCGCCTTCCGCGACGGGGAACGGCACACCGCTAGGGTCAGCCGGGCGAGGCAGCCTGCACCGCGGCTAACGAGATCGCAGACAATCACCGGGAGGACGACACGTGGCCGAAGGCACCCACGAACGTGCTCATGCGGCGGCTCCCGCCGGTGAGCGACGGACCCCGCTGAACGGCGAGCAGGACGAGCACGCGGAGCTGGCCGCCGAGATCGATCTCACCCGGGAGCCCACCAGGGTCGACCTACATGACCCGGAACGTCGCACCGAGGTGGAAGCCGCCCTGACCGCGGTACCGGGGCTGGTCGGGGCACGCCTCGTGCCGGGCTTCGACCGAGAGGTGGACGAGGTGCACGTCCTATCCACGCTCGAGCGCAACCCCAAACAGACGGTGCGCGACATCCAGACCGTGCTCATGGCCCGCTTCGGACTCACGACCGATCACCGGGTCATCAGCGTCGTGCAGCTCGACGAGGACCAGGGCCAGCAGGTCTCGCGCCGCGTCGCGATCGCCGAGGTCGGACTGCGGCGTGTCGGTGAGTCGGTCGTCGCCGAGGTGGTCCTCGAGCAGGGTGAGCAGGAGTTCCGGCTCACCCGCGAGGCGCCCGCGACCGAGGCGGGACGCCGCCGGGCCGTGGCTCACGCCACCCTCGATGGTGTGCGCGAGCTGCTCCACGAGACGACCGCGATCGAACTCGAAGGCGCCGACGTCGTGCAGGTCGGCGGTACCTCGGTGGCCGTGACGGTGCTCGAGCTCCATCACGGGCGCAGCAGCGAACTGCTCAGCGGCACCGCCATCGTGCGTGACACCCCGCAGGACGCCATCGCCAGGTCCGTGCTCGATGCCACCAACCGGTTGCTGGCGACCAGCCAGTAGGACGTCCGCGCGGAGGGGTGATTCAGCCGCCACCTGCTACGTCGATCGCGTCCTGATCGCCGCCCAGGATGCCGTTGCGTCGTAGCTCCTCGACCAGCTCGGCTGGCGTCGATTCCTGGATGACCGCCAGCGCGCGTAGATCTTCACCTCGGATCGAGAGCACGCGTCGGTTGAAGTCACCGCGCTGCACCTGGATCGACTCCAGGTACCTGCGGATCGCGTCGTAACGTCCTCCGAAGCGATCGAGCGCGACCAGGTCGATCGTCATCGCATCGCTGCTCGAGGCTCGCTCGGGCGCGTCACCGGGCAGCACCTGGGCGGGGCTCACGTCGTAGAACTCGGCCAGCTCGAGCAGCCGCGTGGCGCTGATGTTGCGGTCACCGCGCTCGTAGGAACCGATCACCGCCGCCTTCCAACGCCCCCCCGAGGTGCGCTCGACCTCCTGTAGTGAGAGGCCACGCTCGACGCGCACGCGCCGCAGGCGCTCACCGACCTCCCTCGAGTACGACATCGCTTCCCCTCATGACCCCGAACCGTACAGCCCCGTACCCCACCGGCGATCGGACCGTGCCAGCGGGTAACGCTGGGTGACGCAAGGTACCGCCAACCACGGACAGGAGCGCACCGTGGTCGCGCTGCCGCAGCCTGTCAGCCGGTGCGCCCCGCCGCCCAAGCCAACGTGGCGGCCAGTCCCTCCTCCAGCGCGGTCCACGGCTTCCAGCCGAGGTGCTCGGCGGCGGCACGCGCATCGAGGCTGCTGTGACGGACCTCGCCGGCGCGCGCCGGGGCGTAGCTCGGCTCGTGCGGGTAGCCGGTCGCCGCCGCGAGCGCCCCGAAGAGCTGGTTGACCGTGGTCCGCTCGCCGGTGCCGATCGTGAAGCGCCGACGCGAGCCACGATCGCTGGCGAGGACGAAGGCATGGACGACGTCATCGACGTAGACGAAGTCGCGGCTCTGCTCCCCGTCACCGAAGACCGAGCACGGCTCGCCGGCCAGCATCCGCCCGGCGAAGGTCGAAACCACGCCCCCCTCGCCGCTGGTCGTCTGCCGTGGCCCGTAGACGTTGGCCATCGTCAGGGCCGTCCAGTCGAGCCCGTAGAGCTGCCCGTAGGTCTCCAGGTAGCCAAGTGCCACCCGCTTGGAGGCGCCGTAGGGCGAGAGCGCCGGCGCCGTGAACGACTCGTCGACGGGCAGCTGGTCCTCGCTGGGCTCACCGTACGAGCCGATCGTCGAGGCGTAGACGACCTTGCGCACCTCCGCGAGCCGCGCGGCCTCGAGGACGGCCACGGTGCCAAGGACGTTGACGCTGGCGTCGTGCATCGGGTCCTCGACGCTGCGCCGGACGTCCACCTGGGCGGCGAGGTGGTGGATCACCTCGGGCCGGTGTCGCTCGACCACGGGAGCAAGGCCGCCCTGCCGGATATCGAGCCGGACGAACTCGAAGCGTCCCTCGTGGCGGTCGGAGCGGGCCTCAGCGAGGTTGGCGAGCGTGCCGGTGGACAGGTCGTCGACCCCGACCACCCGACGGCCGTCCTCGAGTAGCCGATCGACCAGGTTCGAGCCGATGAAGCCGGCGGCGCCGGTGACGAGCATGGGACGATCAGGCATCGAGCTTCCTGGGTCGAGAGGCGCGTCGAGCCCGCGCCTCGGGCCATCGCCCGGGGTCAGCCGAGGGCGGCGTCACCCAGATGGGTGCGGACGCGCTCGAGCAGGGAGGGCGGCGCCTGGTCGACGCACTTGTGCCGGACCACGGCCCGAAGCTGCTCCTCGAAGCTCGCCCGGTCGGTACAGGGATGGCAGTCTGCCAGGTGCTCTTGGATATCGCCGAGCTCACCGTGGGGCAGTTCCCCGTCGAGGAACGCCTCCAAGCGCTCGAGCGCCGCCTGACACTCGGGACCACACTCCGGCCTCGGCTCATCGGTCACGGCTGCTCCTGACGTACACGGGCATCGTCCTGGTCGTCATCGTCGACGATCAGTCCACGAGAGCGTGCATACTCAGCCAACGCCTTCTGGAGCGCCTTCCTTCCCCGGTGGAGCCGCGACATCACGGTGCCGGTCGGCGTGTCCATGATCTCGGCGATCTCCTTGTAGGAGAAGCCCTCTACATCGGCGTAGTAGACCGCCAACCGGAAGCTCTCCGGTAGCTCGGCGAGCGCCTGCTTGACCTCGTCCGAGGTCAGCTCCTCGAGCACCGACCGCTCGGCGGATCCCGTTCCGGAGCGCGCGAGCTCATCGTAGAACGAGAAGTCGTCGATCTCGTCCTGCGGAGACTCCTGAGGGCGGCGCTGCGCCTTGCGGTACATCGAGATGTAGGTGGTGTGCAGGATCCGGTACAGCCAGGCCTTGAGGTTCGTGCCCGGTCGGTACTGGTGGAAGGAACGGAACGCCTTGGCGATCGTCTCCTGGACCAGGTCCTCGGCGTCGCTGGCGTCACGGGTGTAACGCAGGGCAGCGGAGTAGAGCCGGTCCAGGTAGGGCAGTACCTCGGCCTCGAAACGCGCCCGGCGCTCCGCGTCGGAGAGCTCCTGGCGGACCGGCGACCCGTCCTCGTCGCCTGGATCCCGCTCATCGACGCCCTCGCCGAGCGTCGCGTCACCCGCGGGCTGCTCGGGCTCGGGTGAGGCCCCGGCGGCGCTGGAGGGGGTCTCGGTCACGATCACGACCTCGTTCTGGCTCGGGCGCCCCGAACGGCTGCACGGACCTACCTCAACAACGGCGGCTCCGCGGTGGAAGCACGAGCCTAGCCACCACGAGGTTCCACCCGGTCCGGCCACCCCGAACCAGCGTCCACATCCTCATAACATCGAGGATGCATGAGATATATCGAAAAGCTACAGTAGGGATCTCAACGGCGAGCCGGACGGGTGCCTCTCCGGCCACAACGACCGACCACAGCGATCCCGAAGACGGGGAGGAACCCATGGTCGATACCCACTGGCTCGAGCCGGAGGAGCCCCCTGGGTCGCCGCATCCTCGACGCCGCGTCGGACTCGCGGTGCTCGCCACGATCCCGTGGCTGCTCGTCGTCGGGCTGCTGGTGGGCCCGCGTCTGGGCGACGACGCCGCACCTGAGCAGGCAACGACCTCGGCCCCATCCACGGAGGATGCTGCTCCGGAGGCGGACGCCGACGATGAGGCGTCGGTCGCTGCCGGGTCGGCGCAGCCAGGAGAGCTCGATCCCGGCGAGGTCGAGCCGGACCACGACAGCGGTTCACCGCCGGCGGCACCCGAGCAGGCACCGTCTGACGGAGGGTCGGGCGGGACCGTCGAGATCGTGCCCTCACCCCGTGACCCGGCCGAACCGGCCGCAGGCTGGCGCGTGATCGCGGGGGCGGAGGAAGCAGCCTCGCTCGGCGTGGCCGTGGCCCGTGCCGCGCTCACGTCGATCGACCCCGTCCTGACCATCGACGGGGTAGAGCTGACCGACACCGACACCTACGCCGAACACCTGGTCGTCGAGGCCGTGGAGCGGACGGGTCCGACCGCAGCGACCGTGACGGTGCTGGCGGTCGTGCTCCACGAGGGCGCTGAGTCCGATCCAGAGGTACGGCGCTTGGCCGTGCCCATCACCTTCGATGCCGAGGGGCCCCACCCGGCAGGTACGCCGTGGGAGCTGCCGGCTCCTTCCCTGGAGCCGCGGCCACAACAGCTCACACCCGTCGACGACCCCGACCAGCAGCTACGGGCGGTCGAAGCGCTCGCTGAGGCGGGCCTGGACGAGCTGGAGCTGCTCGGGCTGCGCACCGCTGAGGGCGGTCCGGCCGCCGCCGAGGTGCACGGACCCGATGGTGAGGAGCACCAGGTGTGGCTGCGCCACCACCTCGACGGATTCGTCGTCGCGGGCATCCCCCTGCCGGACGAGCGCCTCGAGGCACCCGCCGATGGCGAGCCGGGAGCGACGACGCAAGGAGCCAGACCGTGAGCAGCCCGTACCGACCGCAGCGGACGCGTCGACCGGCTGGCGGCCATCCGCCGGATCCCGACCCGCAACGCCTCGCAAGGCTCCTCGCCCAGGCCTGGCTCGAGGTCCGCTCCGGGCGCCGGCCACTGCACCAGCTGCGCCCCCTGCTCTCGCCGGCGACCTTCCGACGTCTGGCTGCTCAGCTACGGCGCTGCCCACCGACCCCAGCGGACGAGATCCGGGTCCGGCGGGTCACCGCGAGCCACCCGACCCCCGAGGCGTGCGAGGCATCCGTCCTGATCGAACAGCGCGGTCGCACCACCGCCATCGCCATGCGGCTCGAACGCCACCTCGGCGCCTGGCGAGCGGTCGAGCTCACCGCGCCCGAGACCGGGCTGCCTCCGCTGCAGACCCGCTCGCTGCCGGCCGGCCACCGGGCTCGCGACGCGTTCGACGAGGTGCTCGAGGAGGCCGGCGAGCAGCGACCACCGAGCTGAGCCAGCGGTGGCTCAGGCTCCGTGGCACTTCTTGTACTTCTTGCCGCTGCCGCACGGGCAGGGATCGTTGCGCCCGACCTTGTCATCGGCGACGTAGGTCGACCCGGCCGAGACCTTGCGCACGGTCGAGCCGTCGTCACGTCGGAGCACCTCACGCCCCTGCTCGTCGGTGGTGGTCGAGGTGCCATCCCCGCCAGCCACGTAGGACGCGCTGCCGCTGGCCGCCCCGCTCGAGCGGTAGGTCAGCTCGGCACCGCCCTCACGCTCCTCGAGCGGGATCGCCTCGGCGACCCGCTGGCCGGCACCGCCGTCACCTGCGGGCTCGCCACCGCCCGCCGCACGTGCGCCGGTCGGTGCCGAGGCCGCCGTCGCCGCCGCGGACGCCGCGGTCACACGTGCGCCGCCACCATCGCCGACGGCACCGACCTCGCCCGCCGAGGTCCCCTCGGCCGCCTCGTCCCGCTTGATCGGCAGACGGAAGAAGTAGGTGGTCGCCTCCTCCTTGACGCCGCCCATCATCTCCACGAAGGAGTCGTAGGCCTCGCGCTGGTACTCGGTGAGGGGGTCGCGCTGGCCGACGGCGCGCAGCCCGATGCCGTCGCGCAGCGCGTCCATCTCGTAGAGGTGCTCGCGCCACTTGCGGTCGATCACGGTGAAGATCACGCGACGCTCGATCTCGCGCATGACCTCGGCGCCACCGACCTCCTCCTCACGCTGCTCGTAGGCCTCGACGGCGTCGCTGTAGAGG
>JBKGZF010000136.1:0-6465 GCA_046545715.1 Nitriliruptoraceae bacterium
GGACAGGTGACCATGAGCACAGCGAGCACCCGACCGGTCCTCGACCACGTCCGCTACCTCGAGTGCCTGGTGTGCGGCCGGCGGTTCACGCCCGACGAGGTCGACTACCTCTGCCCGGACCACGGCGACGACGGCATCCTCGACGTCATCTACGACCACGAGCGGATCGCGGCTGCGATCTCACCCGCCTCCCTCGCTGGCGACCGGGATCCCAGCATGTGGCGCTACAAGCGCTTGCTGCCGGTCGATCCGGCCGCCGTGACACCACCGCTGCGGGTCGGCTGGACACCGCTGTACCACGCCACCCGGCTGGCGGCAGAGCTCGGCCTCGCGCACGTGTGGGTCAAGGACGAGGGGGTCCAGCCCACCGGCTCGCTCAAGGACCGCGCCAGCGCCGTCGCGGTGGTCAAGGCCCAGGAACGCGGTGCCGAGGTGGTGACCACCGCCTCGACGGGCAACGCGGCCGCGGCGCTGGCCGGTGTGGCCGCGTCGGTCGGCCAGCCCACCGTGATCCTGGTGCCGGCGACCGCACCGGAGGCCAAGGTCGCCCAGCTGCTGGCCTACGGCGCCACCGTGGTGCTGGTCGAGGGCACCTACGGCGATGCCTTCGAGCTGTCGATGCGCGCAGCGGAGGAGTTCGGCTGGTACGTGCGCAACACCGGGGTCAACCCCTACATGAGCGAGGGCAAGAAGACCGCCGCCTTCGAGATCGCCGAGCAGCTCGACTGGCAGATCCCCGATGTCGTCACGGTCGGGGTGGGTGACGGCTGCATCATCGGAGGGCTGCACAAGGGCTTTCGCGACCTGCTCGCGTTGGGCTGGGTCGACCGGATCCCCCGGTTGCTCGGGGTGCAGGCCGAGGGCAGCGACTACCTCACCCAGGCCTGGGAATCCGCCGAGGACGTGGTCTCAAAGCCCGCGATCGACGCGTCGACGGTGGCCGACTCCATCAGCGCCGGCCTGCCAGCCGACCGGATCAGGGCGCTGCGGGCGGTACAGGACACCGGCGGGGCCTTCGTGCGGGTCAGCGACGAGCAGATCCTGGCAGCGATCCCGACCCTCGCCCAGGGCTGTGGGGTGTTCGCCGAGCCCGCCTCGGCCGCCGCCTACGCGGGGCTCGAGCAGGCGGTCGACCAGGGGCTGGTCGGTCGCGACGAGCGTGCCGTGGTGCTGGCCACCGGCACCGGCCTCAAGGACGTTCCGGCGGCCATGCGGGCGATCGGCGAGGCCGAGATCAGCCCGGTCCGCGTCGCACCGCGGATGGACGCGCTGGCCGAGGCCTTGGCCAGCCACGCAGCGAGCGAAGGACGGTGACGTGATCGATCTGACCGTGGTGCCCGAGGTCCGCCAACGAGCCGTGCAGCGCGCCCGGGAGCGCGGCATCGTGATCCCGACCTTCGCCCAGATGCGCGATCCGAGCCTGATCCCCGACGAGGTCGTCGCGCGGCTGGGTGAGGTCGGGCTGTGGGACGTGGATCCGCTCAACCTCTACCGCATCACCTGGCACAACGAGCCGGTCGACGCCGGCGGTGGCTTCGGTCGTGTCAACCAGATGGAGCTGCCCAGCGAGCTCACCGGGGTCGACGCTCGCATCATCACCCTGATCGGCAAGTGGTTCCCGACCGGGGCGCACAAGGTGGGCGCTGCCTTCGGCTGCCTGGTGCCGCGGCTGGTCACCGGCCAGTTCGACCCGACCACCCAGCGCTCGGTGTGGCCCTCCACCGGCAACTACTGCCGCGGCGGCGCCTACGACGCGGCGCTGCTGGCGTGCGACTCGATCGCGATCCTCCCCGAGGGGATGAGCGACGAGCGCTTCGCCTGGCTGGCGAGCATCGCCGGCGACGTGATCAAGACCCCGGGCTCGGAGAGCAACGTCAAGGAGATCTTCGACGCCTGCTGGGACCTGCGTCGCAGTGGCGAGGACGTGGTGATCTTCAACCAGTTCGACGAGTTCGGCAACTACCTCTGGCACTACACGGTGACCGGACCCGCCATGGACGAGGTGCTCGACGAGCAGCTCGGTCCGAACGACACCTACCGGGGCCTGGTGCTCACGACCGGCTCGGCGGGCACGATCGGTGCGGGCGACCACCTCAAGCAGACCCGTCCGGGATCGCTCGTCGCCGCCGGCGAGGCCCTGCAGTGCCCGACGCTGCTGGCCAGCGGCTACGGCTCGCACCGGATCGAGGGCATCGGTGACAAGCACGTGCCGTGGATCCACAACGTGCGCAACACCGACATGGTGATCGGCATCGACGACGAGGCCTCGATGCAGCTGCTGCGGCTGTTCAACGAGCCCGAGGGCCAGGCCGAGCTGTTGCGCCGCGGCGTGCCGCGCGAGATCGTCGAGCGGCTGCCGGAGCTCGGCATCTCCTCGACCGCCAACCTCGTCGCCTCGATCAAGTTCGCCCGCTGGTACGAGCTCGGGACCGAGGACGTGGTGCTCACCGTCGCGACGGACTCGATCGAGATGTACCACAGCCGTCTGCGCGAGCTCGAGGACGAGCACGGCCCCTTCACCGCGCACGACGCCGCGGTCACCGCCGACCGCTACCTCTACGGTGCCAGCACCGACCACATGGCCGAGCTCGACCACCACGGCCGCCGCAGGATCCACAACCTCAAGTACTTCACCTGGGTGGAACAGCAGGGCCGCTCGGTCGAGGAGCTCGACCGGCAGTGGTACGACCCCGACTACTGGACCGACATCCAGGGGCTCGTCGACGACATCGACGAGCTCATCGAACGCTTCGACGAGGAGGTGACGGGGTGACCCGGCTCACACCGGTCCCCCGGAGCACCGCGGTGTGACCACCGCGAGGAGGCGACGGCCATGACACGCACGGTGGTTCGCGGTGCACGGTGGCCGGGCGACATCGCCATCCGTGACGGCTGGATCGAGGCCGTCGGCGAGATCGAGCGCCAGCCCGATGAGGTGGTGGTCGACGCCGGCGGCGGGATCGTCACCGCTGGGCTGGTCAACACCCACCACCACCTCTACCAGTGGCTCACCCGCGGGCGCGCCGTGGGCCGGGATCTGTTCGGCTGGCTCACCGAGCTCTACCCGGTCTGGGAGCAGCTCGATGCCGCGGACGTGCACGCCGCGGCGCTGGTGGGGCTCGGCGAGCTCGCCGTCACCGGCTGCACGACCGCCGCCGACCACCACTACCTCGTCCCCGGTGGTGACGACGCCGTCTTCGACGCGATCGCCGAGGCGGCCGGGCAGGTCGGCATCCGCCTGCACCTCGCCCGGGGGTCGATGGACCTCGGCCAGAGCGACGGCGGCCTGCCCCCCGACCACGTGGTCGAGGACCGCGACGCGATCCTGGCCTCGACCGCGGCGGTGGCCGACCGGTGGCACGACGGCAGCCTCATCGTGGTGACCGTCGCACCATGCAGCCCCTTCACGGTGACCGACGGGCTGATGACCGAGTCGGCGGAGCTGGCCCGCTCACGCGGGCTGCGGCTGCACACCCACCTCGCCGAGACCTTGGAGGAGCAGTACGACTGCCTCGAGCGCTTCGGCTGCCGCCCCGTGGAGTACGCCGAGGACCTCGGCTGGATCGCCGACGATGTCTGGGTGGCCCACGGCATCCACCTCGACGACAGCGAGGTGGCACGCCTCGGGGCGGCCGGTACCGGTGTCGCCCACTGTCCCTCGAGCAACGCGCGCCTCGGGGCGGGCTCGTGCCGTGTCTCCGATCTGGTGGCGGCCGGAGCACCGGTCGGCCTCGGCGTGGATGGCCCCGCCTCCAACGAGGTAGGCGGCCTGCACGCCGAGCTGCGCCAAGCCCTCTACACCGCCCGGCAACGCACCGGCCGGCCGGGGGATCTGATGCCCGCCGACGCGCTGCGCCTGGCCACCGTCGGCGGGGCGGCCTGCCTCGGCCGTGACGACATCGGCGAGCTCGCCCCCGGTCGCCGGGCTGACCTGGTGATCTGGCCGGCCGGTGACCTCGACGACGTCCCCGACCCGATCGACGGGCTGGTGCTCGGTCCCGACCGCCGGGCCCGGACCGTGCTGGTGGGTGGCGTCACCGTGGTCGAGGACGGCCAGCTGGTTCGCACCGACCTGGAGGCAGCCCACCGCGAGCTGGCGCGCCGCGCCCGCCGCCTGTGGCCCGACAGCGGGGCCACGCCCGTGATGACCACGGGTACGAGCTGAAAGGACGCGTGATGACCATCGACACCCCCGTCGCGATGTACCTGCAGGACAAGCACCCGATCCGGGATGGCATGGAGTACGCGCGCTACGCCGAGCAGCGCGGGTTCGATGCGGTCTGGCAGGCCGAGAGCCGGCTCGTACGGGAAGCGACGGTCCCGATGGCGGCCTTCGCCGCCGTGACCGAGCGCATCAAGGTCGGCAGCGGCGTGATCAACAACTGGACGCGCAACCCCGCGCTGATCGCCGCCACCTTCTCCACCCTCGACGACCTCGCACCCGGTCGGGTGCGCCTGGGGATCGGCGCCTGGTGGGATCCGCTGGCCAGCAAGGTCGGCATCCAGCGCACGAGCCCTCTCACGGCCATGCGCGAGACCGTGACCGCGGTCCGTGGCCTGCTCAACGACGAGACCGTGACCTACCAGGGCGACTTCGTCCACCTCGATGGCGTCGAGCTCGACTACGTCCACCAGGAGCGACGTCCCAAGGACGTGCCGATCTACATCGGGGCGACCGGGATGAAGATGATGGAGCTGACCGGCGAGATCGCCGACGGTGTCGTGCTCAACTACCTCGTCTCACCCACCTACAACCAGCAGGCCATGGAGCACCTCGCCGCGGGGGCCGAGCGTGCTGGTCGCTCCGTCGACGACCTCGACCGACCCCAGCTGGTGGTGTGCTCGCTGTCGGACGACCGTGCGGAGGCCCTCGACGCCGCCCGGCTGCTGATCACCCAGTACCTGGGCCAGCAGCCGCACATCATGAAGGCCTCCGGGGTGCCCGAATCGCTGCTCGAGGAGATCGGCCAGGTCCTGACCTGGCCGGCCACCGCCGAGCAGGTCGAGCGGGCCGCGCAGCTGATCCCCGACGACATCGTGCAGATGCTCACTGCCGCCGGGACCGCTGAGGAGTGCCGCGAGAAGGTCCAGGAGTACATCGACGCCGGCTGCACCTGCCCGATCCTCTACCCCCTCGGGCCCGACGTCCGCCAGATGATCGACGCTTTCGCCAAGAGCTGAACGGAGTCCGCTGATGACCACGCTCATCCGCGGCGGCACGGTCGTCTCCGCCGCCGGGGCGGCGACCGCCGACGCCCTGATCGAGGGCGAGCGGATCGCCGCCATCGCCGAGCCCGACACCCACGACTGGGCGGCGGGTGCGCAACGCGTCATCGATGCGACCGACCGGTACGTGCTGCCGGGCGGGGTCGACATCCACACCCACATGGAGCTGCCGGTCTCGGGCACGGTGGCCAGCGACGACTACGAGACCGGCACGCGAGCCGCCCTGTTCGGTGGCACCACCACGATCGTCGACTACGCGGGCCAGCAACGCGGCGGCGGCCTGCTCGAAGGCGTCGATCGATGGCAGGCGCGTGCCGAGGGGCGCGCGTGCACCGACTACGGCTTCCACCTCATGGTCACCGACGTGCGTCCGGACACGCTGGACGAGCTGGCGTCGCTGACCGCCGCCGGGGTGTCCAGCATCAAGCTGTTCACCGCGTACCCCGACACCAACTACAGCGATGACGGCCGCATACTCCAGGCCATGCGACGCGCGGCCGAGCTCGACGTGATGGTGATGATGCACGCCGAGAACGGCATCGCCATCGACGTCCTCCGCGCCGAGGCGCTCGAGCGGGGCGAGACCGATCCGATCCATCACCTGCTGACGCGGCCGGCGTCGCTGGAGGCCGAGGCGGTCGATCGCGTCGTTCGCCTCGCCGAGGTGGCCGGGTGCAAGCTCACGATCGTCCACATCTCCTCCGCGGATGCCCTGCGTTCAGCGATCGCCGGCCGCGACCGGGGCCTGCCGGTGTTCGCCGAGACCTGCCCGCAGTACCTGTGGCTGGCGATCGAGGATCTGCCCGATGGCTTCGATGCCGCCCGCTTCGTGTGCTCACCGCCGCTGCGCTGGCGTCGCGAGGGCCACCAGCGGGCGCTGTGGGACGGGATCGCGACGGGACGGGTGGACGCGGTGGCCACCGACCACTGCCCGTTCACCTGGGCACAGAAGGAGGCCGGACGCGGTGACTTCACCGCGATCCCCAACGGGGTGGGCTCCGTCGAGCACCGCCTCGACCTGGTCCATCAGGCGGTGGTCGACGGCCGGATCAGCCCCGAGCGCTGGGTCGAGGTCTGCTGCACCGACCCCGCAAGGCTCGCCGGGCTGCACCCGCGCAAGGGGGTGCTCGAACCGGGTGCGGACGCCGACGTGGTGATCTACGACCCCCATGCCCGACAGCAGCTATCGGCCGACACCCACCACATGAACATCGACTACTCGGTCTTCGAGGGGCTGAC
>JBKGZF010000137.1:0-6435 GCA_046545715.1 Nitriliruptoraceae bacterium
GGAGGTGTCCGAGGCCAATCTGCGCATCCTGGTCGTCGCCCATGCCGGCACCAACTCGCTGATCCTCGGCCAGCTACTCGGCCTGCAGCCCGAGCCGTGGGAGTGGGAGCGGTTCGCCTCGGACCACGCGTCGCTCACCTTCCTGCGTACCGTCCCGATCGCATCCGGTCACATCTTCACCCTGCAGCGCTTCAGCGACGTGGCCCACCTGCCGCACCAGTTGGTGAGCGCATGACGGGCGGTGGATCGACACCTCGGCCGGGGGCGGGCAACGCATCATCGCGACGAACAGAGGCGTCTGTGAGCACCCCGGAGGAGCCGACGGGCGGCTGGGCCCCCGAGGTCGAGCTGCGCGGAGGCCGGCGTCGCCTGGGACGGGTCGCTCTCGGCGCGGTCGCGCTGCTGCTGGTCATGCTGCTCGCGGTGCCGGTGGTGCTCTCCAGCCGGATCCCACGCACGCCGGTCGAGGGCCTCAGCTCCGGTGGCAGCCCCACCAACGTGCTGATCACCGGCTCCGACAGCCGGGAGGGTCTCAGCCGTGAGGAGATGCGTGAGCTCTCGACCGGTACCGGTGCGGACATCGTCGGCGAGCGCACGGACACGATCCTGCTGCTGAGCTACCAGGGCTCGGACGTCGCCATGCTGTCGTTCCCCCGTGACCTGTGGGTGGAGCGCTGCGACGGATCGACCGGTCGGATCAACGTGGCCCAGTCCCTCGACGGGCCTGGCTGCCTGGTCGACACCGTCCGTGCGCTCTCCGGCCTCGAGGTCCACCACTACGCCCGCATCACCTTCGGCGGCTTCCGCGACGTCGTGGACGCGGTCGGCGGGGTCGAGCTGTGCCTCGATCGCGCGATCGCCGATCGCGACGCGGGCATCGACCTGCCCGCCGGGTGCCAACGGCTGGACGGGGCCGACGCCCTCGGCTTCGTGCGCGTGCGCAAGATCGATGACGACCTCGGGCGCATCCAACGCCAGCAGCGCTTCCTCCAGGCGCTGGCACGCGAGGTCGCGCGTCCCTCCACGCTGTTCAACCCCGCCCGGCTGTGGTCGGTGTCCAACCAGGCCGGGGGTGCGGTCACCCTCGATGACACGCTCGGGACGATCGACCTGCTGCGGCTCGGCTGGGCCGGGCGCAGCCTCGCCGGCGGCGACGTGTCGGCCCACACGGTGCCGGCCGATCCCGGCACGACCGCGGGCGGCGCCGAGGTGCTCTACCCGCGCGACGGCGAGGCGGACGCGCTCTTCGCGCGCTTCGCTGATGGCTCGATCCTCGCCGAGGACACCGACGACGAGATCGATCCGGCCACGGTCCCCGTCACGGTCCTCAACGGCGCCGGGGTCTCGGGCCTGGCCGCCCGGATCGGCGAGCGACTGGAGGAGCGCGGCTACCCCATCGAGGACCTCGGCAACGCCGCGTCACGTGACCGGACCCTGGTCGAACACCCGCCCGGTGAACGCGCCGCCGCACGCGCGGTCGCGGACGATCTACCGGTGGAGCCCACCATCGAGGAGCGCGACGACGTGACGCTGGTAACCGTGACGCTGGGCACCGATGCGGAGGACAGCTGATGGCCGAGCGACCCGTCGTACTCACCGTGTGCCTGGGCAACATCTGCCGCTCACCGACGGCTGCCGCAGCGATCGCCGAGGCGTCTGCGCAGGCTGGGGTCGAGGTCGAGGTCAGCTCGGCTGGCACGGGCGACTGGCACCTCGGCAGCCCACCCGATCGCCGTATGCGCGCAGCGGCGGCCGACGAGGGGCTGACGCTGGATGGCACCGCCGAGCAGGTCGACGCCCGCCGCCTCGCCGACGCCGATCTCGTGCTGGTGATGGACCACAGCAACCTCGCGGACGTGCAGCGGTTGGCTGACGCGGCGGGGGTCGAGGCCGACATCCGGCTCCTACGCGAGTTCGACCCCCAGGCGCAGGACGACCTCGAGGTCCCCGACCCTTACTACGGCGGGCCGGACGGCTTCACCGAGGTGGTGGCGATCGCGCGCCGCACGGCCGCTGAGGTGGTCGCCCACCTCACGCCGGGGCGGGACCAGGGGCCGACGGCGTGAGCGGGACCGCCGGTCTGCCATCACTGCCGGCTGGCCTGCCACCACCCACCGACGCGCGCCCGCTGGCCGGGGGCGATGTGGGCCAGGCCTGGCTCGCGCGGCTGAGCGACGGCACCACCGTCGTGGTCAAGCGTGGCCCCGGCGACGCCACGCTCGAGGCCGAGGGCCTCGCTGCGCTGCGGACGGCCGGAGCCGAGACGCCGGCGGTGCTGGGCGTCGAGGACACGGTCATCGTGCTCGAGTACGTCAGCGAGCCGGGCGACCCCGCCGACCTCGGACGTCGCCTGGCACGGGTCCACGCCACCACCGGACCCGGCTTCGGCTGGCACCGCGACAACCTGATCGGTCCCCTGCCTCAGGCCAACCCGTGGCACGACGACTGGGCGGGCTTCCTCGCCGAGCAGCGGCTGGCTCCCCACCTCGATGCCCTGCCTGGACACCTCCGTGTCCGGATCGCGCGGGCCATCGATGACGGCCGGCTGGCCCGACGCGCCGACCACGACGTGGCCACCAGCCTGGTGCACGGTGACCTGTGGGCCGGCAACATCCTCCACGAGCGCTGGCTGATCGATCCGGCCGTGCACCACGCCGACCGCGAGGTGGACCTGGCGATGCTCGAACTGTTCGGCGCGGTCCCACCGACGATGCAGCGCGGCTACGACGAGGTGTGGCCGCTGGACGCCGGCGCCGAGGAACGCCGTCCCCTGCTGCAGCTCTACCCCCTGCTGGTGCACGTGCGCCTGTTCGGATCCGCCTACCTGCCCTCGGTCGCCTCCCGCCTCGACCAGCTCGGGTGGTGAGTCCCCGGCCCTGGACACATGCCCCCGGCCCCGGGCAGATGGGGCTGCTGACCCGGCTCGGTGGGCCATGGTCCGGTCCGATCAGCACGACAGCCGACGGGGCAACGACTAACGTGCGGACCGCCGCTGGGTCCTGTTGGGAGACGCTATGGGCATCGTGATCAAGGTCCTGGTCAACGCCGCCGCCCTGTGGGTGGCCGTGACCCTGCTCGACGGCTTCAACTTCGACTTCGAGGCCAGCGGCATCCCCGCCTTCCTCGCCATCGCGCTGATCCTCGGGCTGCTCAACGTGATCGTGCGACCCATCCTCTCCCTGCTGAGCCTCCCGGCGATCGTGCTGACCCTCGGGCTGTTCCTGCTGGTGGTCAACGCGATCGTGCTCGCCCTGACCGTGGCGATATCCGGGGCGCTGGGCCTTGGCCTGTCCAGCGACGGGTTCGGCTGGACCTTCCTGGCGGCGCTGATCGTCGCGGTGGTCTCGTGGATCCTCGAGTCCGTCCTGGGCCGTTGATCCACGGCGGGCTCAGCCGACGGTTCGCTGCTCGGCGAAGGCAGCGACCCGGTCCGCTGCCGCTGCGTAGCCGGCCTCGATCACCCGCTCGCGTGCGTCGAACTCCAGCAAGCCGCACGGCAGCCGACCGAGGTGCAGGTACAGATCGGCGACCCCGGCGTCCAAGGCCTCGTCACGGGAGCGGTTGGACGCCGCGATCTGCGAGCCGAGCGCCGTCGTTGCCAGCCCCGGCACCGGCTGTGGCCGTCGCCACGGCAGCAACCGCCCACCGAGCTGGCTCCAGCCCGACACCGAGGTTCCGAAGTCACTGCGTGGTCGGGGGCCCGAGGTGGGCGATACGTCGACGGCCACGACGGTCCCCGAGCGGACCTCCTCGCGCACGATGCCCATGGGCAGGTTGTCCAGCACCCCGCCATCGACGTGCAGCGCATCGTCGATCACCACCGGCGGGAGCACCCCGGGGATCGCAACGCTGGCACGGATCACACGCCGTGCGTCACCGCGCCGGTGCACCGCGACGCGGGAGTTGGTCAGGTCGGTGCTGATCCCCAGCAGCGGGATCGGCAGGTCCTCGATGCCACGCTCGCCGAGGCAGCGCTCAGCGGCGTCCGCGATGCGCTTGCCACGGATCAGCCCGGCCATCGGCAGCGTGTAGTCCAACAGCTTGTGGAAGGTGTCAGCGACGGCCGCGTGCAGTTCGTCGTAGCTCGCATGGTCCATGGCGATCACCGCAGCGACGGCGGTGCCCATGCTCGCGCCGGCGATCACGTCGATCGGGATGTCGTTCTCCCGTAGCGCACGTACGACCCCGACGTGGCCGAAGCCACGGGCTCCCCCGCCCGAGAGCGCGAGGCCGACGGCCGTCCCAGCGAGGTGGCGCGCGATCCGCGTGAGGTCGCCGTCACGGCCCATGCGCACGTGGTGGTGGCGAACCACCGTCCGTGGCGCCAGCCAGGCATCGGTGCCCGTCGGCACGGATGTACCAGCAGGCTGCAGCAGCACCAGCGAGCGGCGGGGTCGATCGGGGATGACGTCAGGCTCGTCCAGCCATGCCTCGACACCGTGCGGGCTCGGTGATGCGGTGGCGTCGGCCACGACCACGATGTGCTCGGCCATCCGCACGGCCCGACGGGTCCACGCCGTGGGGGTCGGGTCGGTCTCGAGCACCAGTACCTCGTGCTGGTCCTCCACCTCGGCGAGCCAGCGCCCCAGCCGCTGGTCCTGAGGCGTGCCCTCGGAGCTGTCGGCGATCCCCTCCTTGGCCAGGGTCGCCTCGACCACCTCCCGCGAGACGTGGAAGACCGAGGTGTGGTCGTCCATGGCCGCCGTCAGACGCCGCGCGAAGGACGTCAGGTCCACCCCATCGTCGGCCGCGATCAGCGCGACGGTGGCCTCCACCTTCGCGATCGGTCCCACCGGCTGCCGCGCCCGGGTGATGGCGATCCTCGCGATCGCCGCCAGCGCGGACGGATGGCGCGAGAGCAGGATGCTCCAGCTCGGCTGTGAGATGCGGGCGAGCTCGGCATCACGGATCGCGTGCACCGTGGCGGAGCGCTCACCGCCCTCGATCAGCGCCTGCTCACCGACGAGTTCGCCTGGCGCGACCTCGCCGACCGTGACCGATCCGTTGCCGACGCCCCGTTCGGCGGCGAGCCGGCCGTTGACGAGCACGTAGCCGGCATCAGCGGTCGCACCCTCGGCGAACAGCACCTCGCCCGCCGGCAGGTCGACCCACTCGACCGCAGCACGGATGTCAGCGAGCCCCTCCTCCGGCAGACCGGGGAACAGCGCGGTGAGGTGCTCGGCCAACTGGATGTCGCGCAGACGGCGATGCCCCTGGGCAGCGAGCTCACGACCGACCGCCGGCTCGAGCTCCAACAGCGCGGTGAACGCCGCCACCGGGACCCGCACCACCCGGGAGGTGTCGAGCACGCGCACGGTCGCGCTGCGTGGCGCACCGGTCATGGCCGCGATCTCGCCGACGATCTCCCCTGCCCCGATCTCGGCCAGTCGGCGCCTGACCCCGACGTGGTCGGCGTGCTCGACCACCAGCCGCCCCTCGAGCACCAGGTCGACGGACTCGGCCGGGTCACCCTGCTCGAACAGCGTGGCTGACGGGCCCAGCTCCAGGACGAGCGCAGCACCTGCCAGCCCCTCCAACGATGCATCTGCGGCATCGGCAAGCGCCGGTACCCCTCGCAGCTCCCCGATCTCCACCCTCGCCTCCCCGGACCGTGGCGAGGTGCACGCTAGTGAACCGGACCCATAGCATCGCCATCCCCGAGACGAAGATGCCCGCGTGACCGATCCCGATCCACAGCCGCAGCTGACGGCGACCACCACCGAGCTGCTCCAGGCGATGATCCGCAACGCCTGCATCAACGACGGCTCGACCACCTCGGGCGAGGAATCGCGCAACGCCGAGATCGTCGACGACGTCCTCCACGACCTGCCCCGCATGCACTACGAGCCGGTCCCCGGTCGCCGCAGCGTGCTGACGACGATCGAGGGCAGCGACCCCTCCGCGCCGACCGTGCTGCTGTGCGGCCACACCGACGTCGTGCCGGTCAGCGCCGACCAGTGGCGTCACGACCCGTTCGGCGGTGAGCTGATCGACGGCGAGGTGTGGGGCCGCGGCGCCGTCGACATGCTCGGGCTCACCGCCGCGATGACCGCGACGATCCGCCACCTCGCCGACCGTCGTGAGCCACCGCGCTCCACGATCCGGTTCCTCGCGGTCGCCGACGAGGAGGCCGGTGGCACCCACGGGGCCGGCTGGGTCACCGAGCACGCCTGGGACGACGTCGCCTGCGACTACGTGCTGACCGAATCCGGGGGGATGTCGCTGCACACCCCCGACGGACCCCGCATCGTGCTCTCGACCGCCGAGAAGGGCCTGGGCTGGCGTCGCTTGACGGTCCGGGGCACGCCCGGTCACGGCTCGATGCCCTACGGCGCCGACAACGCACTGGTGACCGCCGCCGAGGTGGTACGTCGACTCGATGCCCACCGGCCGCGCGCGCGGCTCTCCGAGCACTGGCGGCAGTGGGTGTTGGCC
>JBKGZF010000138.1:0-6412 GCA_046545715.1 Nitriliruptoraceae bacterium
GCGAAGAAGAGCGCGAAGAAGACGGCCAAGAAGTCCTCTCGCGCGACCGCGACGACGCGCGGAACCAGCAGCTAGCCGGGCTGGTCGGGCACCCGAGCGAGGCCCCGTCCAGTCGCTCGACGGGCGGTATGGTGAGCGGATGGAGCAGAACGACCCCGGGGGCTCTCCCGCACAGGCCACGACGTCGCTGAGCGGCGTGCGTGAGGTCTACCTGCCGTTGCTGCGCAACCGGCCGTTCCGCAACCTGATGCTCTCGACCTTCGTGTCGGCCATGGGTGACTGGATCGGCTTCCTGGCGATCATCGCCCTGACCTCGGAGATCATGGGCCCGACGCGGGCAGCTGCGTTCGCCGTCTCGGGCGTGATGATCGCGCGGGTGGTGCCGAGCCTGATGATCGGGCCGGTCGCCGGGGTGTTCGTCGACCGGTGGGACCGCAAGCGGGTGATGATCATCACCCACCTGGGTCGTGGCCTGGTGATGGCGCTGATCCCCTTCACCAACGAGGTCCTCACCCTGGTGCTCGCCACCCTGGTGATCGAGACGATGTCGGCGCTGTTCGGCCCGGCCAAGGACTCGGTGCTGCCGAGCCTGGTCGAATCCAGCCGTCTGGTCGCCGCCAACCAGCTCAACCTGCTGACCACCTACGGGACGCTGCCACTGGGTGCGGGGATGTACTCGCTGCTGGTGGTGATGGCCGAGTCCATGACCAGTGGTGACGGCTTCCTCGGCGAGCGACCGCTCGCCCTGGCCATCTGGTTCAACTCGCTGACCTTCTTCATCGCGGCGCCGCTGATCGCCACGTTGGTCATCCGCAAGGTCGCACGCCAGCCACAGGATCCGCATGCGGCCAAGGGCCCGTGGCAGCAGCTGGTCGAGGGCTTCCAGTTCGTCGGGACCCACCCGGTGATCCGCGGCTTCATCCTCGGCGTGATGGTCGCCGCCGCGGCTGCCGGGGTGGTGATCACCGTCGGGGAGTTCTTCGCCCGTGTGCTGGACGCCGGCACCTTCGGCTACGGCGTGCTCGTGGCCTTCGCCGGCCTGGGGATGATCGCCGGGCTGCTGTTGGCCCAGCCCATCACCCGACGGGTGTTGCCGGAGAAGCTGTTCGCTCCCGCGATCGGCGTCGCGGGTGGTGCCCTCTCCCTCGCCTCGCTGATGCCGACGCTGCTGACCGCGATGCCGTTCGCCCTGATCATGGGGGCCGGTGCCGGGCTGTGCTTCATCGTCAGCTACACCGTGCTGCAGACCCGCGCCAAGGACCACATCCGCGGGCGCACCTTCGGGGCGTTCAACGCCGGCGTCCGCCTGGCGATCTTCGGCTCGGCGGTCGCCGTGCCGGCGGTCATCGGTGTGATCGGTCGCGAGACGCCGGTCGACGACGGTCGCTATACCGGCTTCCTGCCGTTCCCCTTCGGTGGCGTGCGGATCACGTTGCTGGCCGCAGGGCTACTGGCGATGCTCGGCGCGGTGCTGGTCGGGCAGCAGCTGAAGGCAGCTCTGCGTGCCGAGCTCGAGCCCGCCTCGGAGCTCGACCTCGCCGTCGGGGAGCACCGTCCGTCAGGGCTCGACGAGGGGCTGTTCGTGGTCTTCGAGGGTGGTGACGGCAGCGGCAAGTCCACCCAGATCCGGCTGTTGCGCACCGCCTTCGAACGCGTCGGACGCAACGTGGTGGTCACCCGGGAGCCGGGTGGCACCGAGCTCGGTGAGCGGCTGCGCGAGCTGCTGCTCGACCGGGCCTCGGCGATGGACGCCCGCACCGAGGCGCTGCTCTATGCGGCGGCGCGTGCCCAGCACGTCGACGAGGTCATCGTGCCGGCACTCGAGCGCGGCGATGTCGTGCTCTGCGACCGGTACGTGGACTCCTCGATCGCCTACCAGGGCGCCGGTCGCTCGCTCGGTGAGGACCGTGTGGAGCAGCTCAACCGGTGGGCGACCCGGCACGTCAGCCCCGACCTGACCGTCCTGCTCGACCTGGACGCCGGGCAGGGGCTCGCGCGCGCGGCCGATGATGCCGAGCCCGACCGGCTGGAATCCGCGGGGATCGACTTCCACCGCAGCGTGCGCGAGGCCTACCGGCGGCGTGCGGAGGAGGAGCCCGAGCGCTACCTGGTCCTGGACGCCAACCAGCCCGTCGAGGAGCTGCACGCGGCGATCCGTGCCCGGGCCCTGGGCGATCTGGACCTCCCGCGGCTGCGTGGGTCGGACCCGGAGGTGGACAGCGGCGAGGTCGGCTCCGGGGAGCGTGCACGGTGACCGGCGAGGACGCCTGGGGGCGGGTGCGTGGCCAGAGCGCCGCGACGGCGACGCTGCGTACCGCGCTCGAACGCGATGACGTGGCACATGCCTGGCTGATGGTCGGACCGCCCGGCGTCGGCCAGCAGGAGGCGGTCCGGGCCCTCGCGGCGGCGCTGAACTGTCCCCAAGCTCCCGCGCTCGATCGCGGCTGCGGGGTGTGCTCGACCTGTGAGCGCATCGCTCGCGGAAGCCACCCGGTGGTCATGGACCTCGAGCCAGACGGTGCCTTCCACACCGTCGAGCACGTGCGCGAGACCTGGATCCCGAGCGTGACCCTGTCGCTGCCCGAGGGACGACGCCGCGTGATGCGGGTGATCGCGGCCGACCGCATGAACGAGGCCGCCCAGAACGCCTTCCTCAAGGTGCTGGAGGAGCCGCCGGCCTCGGTGGTGTGGGTGCTCGACGCCCAGGATGAGAGCGCGCTGCTCGAGACGGTCGTGTCGAGGTGCCGGCGTCTCGACCTGGTGCCGTGGGGCCCCGACGAGCTGCTCGAGCAGGCGGCCGCGAAGGGGATCCCGGCCGCGCAGCGCGCGACCCTCGCCCGGGCCTCGATGGGCCTGCCCGAGCGCTTGGCCGACCTGGCCGACCCGGACGTGGCCGAGGCCCGGACGCGCCACCTCGACATCCTAGATCGGCTCGCGACCAAGGGGCCGGGTGTCGTGGTGCCGCTGGCCAGGGAGCTGCACGACTGGGCCAAGACCCGCGTGGAGCCGGTCAAGCAGGCCAACGCCGAGGAGCTCAGGGAGCTCAAGGAGGCCTTCGGGGTCGACGAGGGTGGTCGTGGGTGGCCACCGGGGATGAAGAAGCGGATCACCGACCGCCATGAGCGGCGCGAGCGCTACGAGCGTCGGCGCGCGCTCGATCTGGTGCTCGACGACCTCGCCAGCTACCTGCGCGACGTGCTCGCGGTCGGCTCGGGTGCGTCGGACGACCAGCTGGTCAACCTGGACGCGGGGACGGCGGCGCGCCGCGACGCCCAGCGGCTGCCGGCGGACGCGGCGGTGCGCGGGCTGGCCGCCATCGAGGCCTGCCGGGAAGCCCTCGACCGCAACGGGGCGCCCGAGCTCCAGCTCGAGCGGCTGCTGCTGCAGCTCGCCCTGCCGCTCTACGCCAGCCGGGCCGCCTGAGCGGCTGCTACGCACGCTTCTGGCCCTTGGCGTGCGTCGGCTCTGTCGATCACTGCCCCGTTGGGTCCGTCGGTGGCGGGGCGATCGGCACCTGGGTGGGGATCGGGCGGACCTCTACCCCGCGCTCGTGCAGCAGCTGCTCTGCGCGATCACGGTCGAGCGGCGCTACCTCGGTGGTCAGTCCGGCGGGTGCGCGGCGGTGCAGCCCTGCCCGGCCGAACACCGCGCGGCCTGCCGCGCTGCCGCTGACGTCGCCGCGCAGCAGGTAGCGCAGGCCCCGCCAGCCGGCGCGCCGCAGCGCCCGCGCCCATCGGCGGGTGATGCGGTAGTCGAGCGTGGTGTGGACCTCGGCGTTGAGCCCGGCCGCGGTCGCCCGTCGGCTGGTCAGGTCCGCCGCTGCCGGTGCGGCGCGCACGTGGATCGTGGCGTGGAACAGCTCGGCGAGGCGTTCGGCGACGACCACCTTGGTCCGGGCGCGCAGCAGCTTCTCCACCAGCGCACCGTCCAGGGATTCGGCGAGGTAGCACGTGCCCTGCGGGGTGAGCAGGTCGAACCGGCCACCGCTGCGCTCATCGAACGCGGTCACGCTCGAGTACCACCACGGGCGCACGTACTCCGAGACGCGGTGGAGGCGCTCGACGTGCCTGGCCGCCGGCAGGCCGGTCAGTGCGCTCGGATCGCTGGGCGGTTCGCTCAGACCGGAGTCGGCGATGGGGTCCGAACCGGTCATCGCGACGCGGTGCCCGCTGCGGCCCGTTCCTCGACGCCGAGTGAGCCGCGGACCTCCGCGGCGCTGACCAGTACGGGCGTGACGTGGCCGGCCTCGAGCAGCTCGAGCGGCGGATGGCCGTCGAGGTCAGGGTCGGGGGAGGTCAGCCAGGCGGCGATGGTCCAGCCGGTCACGGCACGGTGTGGGTCGTAGCCGGCGGCCGCCAGCACGCCCGGCAGGTGGCCGAGGACGCCGCTGCGGAACTGCCAGGCCGGGTAGACCAGCCGCTCCACGCCGCTGCCGTCGGGTGCGAGGCGCAGCGCGAGCAGCCGGCGGTGGTGCACCCGCTGTGACACGGCCTGCTTGCTGACGCCACCGAGCGCTGCCCGAGCGCCCTGGGTGTCGTAGAAGGGCCCGGCGGCCTCGTTCCACGCCTGCCCGGCCGCCGCCAGGGCCGCGGCACGGCGGCCGGCGAAGGCCGCGTCCGCCTGGGGGACGCCGTGGTGCTCGAGCAGCGTGCGCAGCTCCTCCTGGTAGGCGGCGGTCGCGCGCTCCAGGTACCGCGTGGCGTCGTCGTGCGCCGCTGAAGGCATCGTCGCTCACCGATCGCTTCGCTGCTGCTCTGTGCTGCCGGAGGAACCTGCCACTCAGCGTGCGGGGTCAAGAGGGTCAAGTCAAGAGCGTCAAGCCACCTCTGGTGAGGTAGTACGTGGTCCGCCGTGCTCGAGCGGCAGGGCTCGGGCTCGCCGTGGTGTCGCCGTGCTCACAGCACGTGCTCGAGCGGTTGGCCGCCGGCGAGCTCGGCGAGGTCGTCGCCGGCCTGCGCCAGCCGCCGCCGGCCCGCCTCGCTGTCCGCGTGCGAGAGCACCATCTCGACGGGTTGCAGCAGCGTGGAGCGGACCTCGAGGGACACGTCGAAGCTCACGGCGGTGGCCACCTCGTCCTCGTCGAGCTCGAAGCTGGCGCTGCCCCCGATCGAGCCACGGTCCGATGCCGCGGTGAGGTGGTAGGGCGCACGCAGGTCGGTGACCGTCATGTCGAGCACGAGCGGGCGCAGGGGCGCAGGTGTGTCGAAGGTGATGCGCGCGGCCTCGGGCTCCGCGGGGCTGCCGGCGGTCAGCTCGACCGCGCGGATCGCCGGCCACCAACGCGGCCAGTTGGTGAGGTCGACCAGCACCGCCCAGACGTCGTCGATGTAGGCGTCGCTGCGCCAGGTGCCGTCGATCCGCATCGAACCCATGGGTCCTCACGTCGGTCGGAGGCAGGTGGACGGTCGTTGCGCGGCGCCGACGCTACTGGGTCTCTCGCCCAGGTGGTCGGGCACCGCGGCCCACCGCTACCCTCCCGCCTCCTCGCTGGAGTAGCTCAGACGGCAGAGCAGCCGCCTCGTAAGCGGCAGGTCAGGGGTTCGAGTCCCCTCTCCAGCTCAACGCGTCTCCCCACCCAGCTCGGGAGAGTCCCACGAGGTGGTGTAGGAGCAGGCCAGCGTCATGGATGGCGTGATGGCCGTCGTAGTTGTCGGTGCACGGGGCGTTGGCGTTCCAGGAGGGCTGCTCGCGGGGGATGTCGGGCAGCACGTAGATGGTGGTGCCCTGCTGCTCGACCGCGTCCACAGCGGCGCGGCTGCCCAGAGCCGATACGTCGCGGCCACCGCCTACCGTGCCCCTCCGCCGCGGCACGAGGGCAACGCGATGGCAACCGACGATCTGATCGAGCGGATCGGGGCGCTGCTGGCCAAGGCCGAGTCCACCGAGCACGAGGCCGAGGCCCAGGCGCTCATCGCCGGCGCCCAGCGGCTGGCGACCACCCACCAGATCGACATCGCGCACGCCGAGCAGACCCGCCAGCGCGCCCACCGCCGGGAGCAGCCCGAGCAGCGGCGGGTGACGATCGGCCCCCGCGGCCGGCAGCACAACGCCCGCCTGCTGGTGCTGCAGACCGTGGTGGCGCACGCCAACGACGTCAAGGTCGACATGCTCTCCGACTCGACCGTGGCGTTCCTGTACGGCTTCCCGTCGGATCTGCATCTCGTCGAGACCCTCTACGCCTCGCTGGCGGTGCAGATGACCGGCGCCGCCCAGGACGCGATCGACCGCGGGGTGCACCGCCGCGACGAGCACGCCTACCTGACGGGCAACGGCACATGGCGCACCGATGCGCGGGTGTATCGGGCCAACATCTACGACGGCTTCACGGTGGCGATCGCCAAGCGTCTCGACGACGCGCGCGACGAGGCCATCGCCGACCACGACGTCGTCCACTGCCAAGATGGCTCACAGC
>JBKGZF010000139.1:0-6340 GCA_046545715.1 Nitriliruptoraceae bacterium
CGATGAGGCTGTGAGTCGCTCCCTCGGCGACGGCGAGGTCCACCTGCATCCCACCGCCTCTCCCTCCTCGGCGAGCGCTCGGGCCGCGCTGGTCGAGGTGTCGGTCTTCGAGGACGTGGAGGCGGTCGGTGCGCGCTACCGCACCGGACAGCCGGTGCTGTTCGATGTCAGCGGCGCGGATCGCGCGACGGCGCGGCGCATCGTCGACTTCGTGTCCGGGCTGACCTACGGGCTGCGTGGCGAGCTCACCAAGGTCGCCGCGCGCGCGTTCCTGCTGGTGCCCGAGGGCCTCGAGCTCTCAGCTGACGAGCGCCGACGGCTCGGTGAGCTCGGCTACCGCCTGCCCGACGGGAGCCGCAGGTGACCCTCGCGCAAGCGGTTGGAGCTGGCGCCCGACCGGTCGCATCGACGCTGAGCCTGCTGCTCGAGGTCTACTTCTTCGTGCTGCTCGCCCACGTCATCTTCTCATGGGTCCCGCGTCCCCCGGAGCCGTTGATGCCGTTCGTCCTGGGCGTGCGGCGTCTCGTCGACCCGGTCGTGGCCCCGCTGCGTCGGGTCATCCCACCGCTGCGCCTCGGCGGTGTCGCGCTGGACCTGTCCATCCTCGTGCTGTTCTTCGGACTGCGGCTGCTGGTGATCCCACTGGTGCGCCAGCTACCGTTCTAACGGTCGATCGTCGGGTCGCGCCCTGCGTCGCAGGTCGCTGCACCGCCCACGTCGTCGCTGACCAGGGGAGGACCACGTGACGCTCACACCAGAGGACATCGTCAACCACGATTTCAAGCAGCGTCTGCGTGGCTACGACGTCGAGGCGGTCGACGCGTTCCTCGACCGTCTGGCCGACCAGATCGAGTCCACCGACCGCGAGGTGGCCGACCTGCGCTCGCGGCTGCGGGATGCCGAGTCGCGCCTGGCCGAGGCGCTGGAGACCGAGTCGACGCTCAAGCGCACGCTGGTGACCGCTCAGGACGCCGCTCAACGCGCCCTGGATGATGCGCGCGAGCAGGCCGACGAGCTGCGTGCCACCGCCGAGCGGCGTGTGACCGAGCAGCTCGAGGAGGCACGCGCGGAGGCGGAGCGCCTGGTCGCCGAGGGACACCGAGAACGCGAGCGGGTGCTCGCGAGCCTGGACGAGCTGCGTTCGCTCGAGGAGCACCACCGCTCCGGGCTGCGCCACCATCTGGACGAGGTGCGGGCCGCGCTCGACGAGCTCGAACGGGTCCCCGTGCCGGAGCCGGTCGCCGCGGAGGTGGCCGCGGATGCCACCTCGGGAGCGAGGGGCGACGAGACCGACGACCGGACACAGACGGCGCCGACGGACCCCGCGACCGACGCATCGCTGTCCGAACCGCCCACCGACGATGGTGAACACCGGGTGGGGCTGGACGCCGGGTACGAGCCCGGGAACGACGACGAGCTCGATGAGGGTGAGGACGGCCGGTCGGACGCCGATCTGTTCGGTGGCGACCAGCGTCCCAGCACACCCGACGAGCCACCACCCCCGCCCGGCGCGCCGCAGGGGCGTGCGGATCTGACGGTGCGGGTGCACGAGGGATGATCGCGCTGGCGTTCGCGCTGGTGGGGATCGCCGCGGTGCTGACGATCGTCGGTACCGCCGCCGACAGCGTCGCGCTGCTGCTCGGCGCGATCGCGGTCGCCGTGGTCGCGCTGCTCGTGCTGGCCGTCGGGGTCGCGCGCGCGAGCGCGCGTCGGCGTCAGTCGAGGCTGTCGGCCGACGGCGGCGTGGCTGACGACAGGGGCGCCGCCGAGGGCGACGGCAGCTGAGAGCGACGGGCGCCGAGCCGTGCGGCTCGCTCCAGGGGATGATCCCGGTAACCGTAGATCGCGCCGAGCCAGGCGTAGAGCGGCACGATCAGCGGGCCGAGGCGCTCGATCTGACGCACGTGCACGGCCTCGTGCGCCAGCAGCGTGGCTGCTGGCGTCTCACGCCGACTGAGCACCACCTGCCCGATCGTGTTCGCGTCGGCGCCGACGGTGCGCAGGGCGGCGGCCGAGGGCCCCCGCATCCCGCGCACGATCAGGCACTGCAGGCATGGATCCCAGCGGGGGCGGCGTCCGGCCAGCAGCGCGAGCATCGTGCCGATGGTGGTCAACGGGCCGGCCCAGGCGGCCGCGGCCAGGCGGCCGAGCGGGGTGCGCGGTGGTGTCGGCACCCAGACGGCCAGCCGTCGTCCCAGCGGCCCCGGCTCGCGTCGAGGTGGCAGCTCGACGGCCGCTGACGCCGGGGTGAGATCGCCGCGGCGGACGGCCTGCGCCTCGAACCACTGGCGGACCACGCCGATCACACCAGCGACGATGGTGGTGGCAGCGGCGCTCTCGATGAGCACCGCCAACGGCCGGGGCAGCGTGGTCATGGGCGGATGGCCACCAGCGCGCCGCCGAGCTCCCCGAGATCGACCGAGGTGCCGTCGGCGACCGGTGCACGGTGGACGGTGGTGGCCAGCACCTCGTGCGCGAGCGTGTCGTAGTGCCCCCCCGCTTCCAGCTCCGCGTCGAGCTCGTCAGGCTGGACCGAGACCACCAGCTCGATGCGGTCATCGAGCGCGAGCCCGGCCGCCTTACGCTGATCGTTGACGGCACGCACCAGCTCACGCGCGGCGCCCTCGACCTCGAGCTCACGGCTGAGCGAGGTGTCCAGGGCGAAGGAGCTGGTGGCGTCGCTCGCCACCGCCCAGCCGGTGCGCGGCCGCTCGACCACCTCGACCATGTCCGCGGTGACCTCGACCTCGGCGCCATCGACGTTCAGCGACGCGCGCCCCTCGTCCTGCAGCGCGGCTGCGAGCTCGGCGGCAGCCTCGACGTCCAGCCCCTCCAGCGCGGCAGCGACGCGGGGCGCCTGCTGCTGGAAGGCGGGACCGAGCGCGCGGAAGTTGGGCTTGAGGCGGCGTTCGATCAGTTCGCCGGTGCCGTCGGAGAGCTCGATGCGCTTGACGTTGAGCTCCTCGGCGACGTCGTCGAGGAGGCTCGCGAGCCCCTCGCGCTCACCGCTGGGCACGCTCACCAGCGCACGGGCCAGCGGCTGGCGCACCTTGACGCCCGCGTCGTTGCGGGCTTGGCGACCGAGCTCCACGATCCGACGGGTGGTGGCCATCGCGGCACGCAGCCCGGCATCGCGCCACTGCTGGGGCGCCTCGGGGAAGTCGGTCAGGTGCACCGAGACGGCCACCTGGTCCGGGCCGCCTCGGGGCTCGACGACCAGGTCCTGCCACAGCCGCTCGGCGAGGAACGGCGTGAACGGCGCCAGCAGCTGCGCGAGCGTGCTCAGGCAGGTGTGCAGGGTGTGGTAGGCGGCGGCCTTGTCGGTCGGGTCCTCCGAGACGGCCTTCCAGAAGCGTCGGCGCGTCCGTCGCACGTACCAGTTCGACAGATCGTCGACGAACCGCTCCAGGCCACGTGTCGCGGTAGAGACGTCGTAGCGCTCCAGGGCCGTGTCGACGGTGTCGGTCAGCTCGGCGAGCTCGGCCAGCACCCAGCGGTCGATCACCGGTCGCTCGGCGACGGGCGGAGCCGGCTCGTCGAGGTCGAACGCGTCGATCGAGGCGTAGGTGGTGAAGAACACGTGGGTGTTCCACAGCGTGAGCACGAAGCGGCGGACCACCTCCTCGAGCGGACCGTGACCGACCCGGCGGTTCACCCACGGGTTGCCCTCAGCGAACATCAGCCAGCGGATCGCGTCGGCGCCGTGCCGCTCGATCAGCTCCCACGGATCGAGCACGTTGCCGATGGATTTCGACATCTTGCGGCCGTCCGCGTCGACGATGTGCCCCAGGCACACGCAGGTGCGGTAGGAGCTGTCGCCGAAGAGCAGCGTCGACTCCGCCAGCAGTGAGTAGAACCAGCCGCGGGTCTGATCGATCGCCTCGCAGATGAAGTCGGCCGGGTAGTGACGCTCGAACTCATCCTGACCGGTGTGGGGATGGCCCCACTGCGCGTAGGGCATGCCTCCGGAGTCGAACCAGGCGTCGGCGACCTGGGGGACCCGCTGGCTGGTGCCGCCGCAGTCGGGGCAGGACAGGGTCACGGCGTCGACGTAGGGGCGGTGCGGGTCGAGCTGCGACTGGTCCTCGCCGGTGAGCTCGGAGAGCTGTGCGCGCGAGCCCACCACCTCGACATGGCCGCAGTCGGTGCAGCGCCAGAACGGCAGCGGCGTGCCCCAGTACCGGTCGCGCGAGAGGGCCCAGTCGACGTTGTTCTCCAGCCACTTGCCGAAGCGGCCGTCGCGGATGTGCTCGGGGTGCCAGTCGATGGTGGCGTTGTTGGCCAGCAGCTGGTCGCGCCGTGCCGTGGTGCGGATGTACCAGGACGGCTTGGCCCAGTAGATCAGCGGCCACTTGCAGCGCCAACAGAAGGGGTAGGTGTGCTCGTAGGTGTCGGCCTTGAGCAACAGCCCGCGCGCACGCAGGTCAGCGGTGATCGGCTCATCGGCGTCCTTGACGAACACGCCCTGCCACGGCCCGGTGGTGAACCGACCCTCACCGTCCACGGGGTTGACCACGGGCAGCCCCTCGCGCTTGCCCACGGCCATGTCGTCGGCCCCGAAGGCGGGTGCCAGGTGGACGATGCCCGTGCCCTCGCTGGTGGTGACGAAGTCGGCGGTCAGCACGTAGCGCTGGTCGGTGGTGACCTCTACCAGGTCGTAGAGGCCGCGGTAGTGGTGGCCCACCAGCTCATCGAGGTCCACCGGGCGCACCAGGCTGTAGTTGCCCTCGCCCAGGACCTGGTCGACGAGGTCGGCCGCGAGCACCAGCTGCTCATCGTCCACCCCGTAGTGACTGGTGCGCACCAGCACGTAGCTGATGTCCTCACCGATGGCGCAGGCGGTGTTGGACGGCAGGGTCCAGGGGGTCGTGGTCCACACCAGCAGGCTGGCGCCCTCGTCGGCGAGCGGTCCCTCGAGCACGGGCAGGCGCACGTAGACGCTCGGGTCGACCACCTGGTCGTAGCCGAGCGCGACCTCGGCGTCCGAGAGCCCCGTCCCGCAACGGCCGCAGTAGGGGGTGACGCGGTGATCCTCGAAGATGAGGTCGTCGTCCCACAGCTGCTTGAGCGCCCACCACAGGCTGTCGACGTAGGAGGCGTCCATCGTGCGGTAGGCGTCGGCGGTGTCGACCCAGAAGCCGATGCGGTCGGTCAGCTCCTCCCACGCGTCGACGTAGCGCAGCACCGATTCCCGGCAGCGCGCGTTGAACGCCTCGATGCCGTAGGCCTCGATCTCGGCCTTGGAGTCGAGCCCGAGTTCCTTCTCGACCTCGAGCTCCACCGGCAGTCCGTGGCAGTCCCAGCCGCCCTTGCGGCGGACCGAGTAGCCCTTCATCGTGCGGTAGCGCGGGAAGATGTCCTTGAAGACCCGCGACTCCACGTGGTGGGCGCCCGGCCTGCCGTTGGCCGTCGGGGGCCCCTCGTAGAAGGTCCAGACCGGGCCGTTCGCGCGGCGGGCCACCGAGGCGGCGAACACCTCGTGCTCGTCCCAGAACGCCAGGACCTCGGTCTCCAGCGCCGGCAGGTCGGGACGGCCGGGTGCGACCGTCCAGCGCGTCGAGGTGGTGGGGGAGGTGTCGGACATCGCGGGGCTGTCTCCTGGTTCGGCCATCCCACGGGACGGCGCGTCGCCGGTTCCCGAGGGACGATCCGCCGGCAGCGCCGGGAACCGCGGTCCCACCCTCGTTGGCCACCGTCGCAGGTGGCCCGCTCGTGCTCACCGATCCGGGTCGCCCCGGTCGGCCCGCGTCTCGTGCGGGCGACGTCCACGCCTACCCACCGGTATCCGGCTTCGACGTGGCCGCATCGGAGGTGATGGCCCTCACGGTCCCCGACCGCCGGCTCTCACCGTCCCGGCTCGCTCAAGGTGGGGTGCTGCCGTGTGCCGTGTCCTCGTCGTCACGTTGCGGCGCGCCCGCAGGCGCGCCGCGCGCAGTGTAGGCAGCCCGGTCCGGCTCGGCGACCCCGGCAGGCCGTGACGCGTCTGCTATCTTCCGCGCCCTTATGGCCAAACGCAAAGCACTCACCAAGACCAAGCTCCGTGGCATCCGCGAGGAGCTCGAGCAGGAGCGTGCCTCGTTGCTCGAGAAGGTGGTCGACCTCGACGCGGAGGCGGACGTCAACAACTGGCGCGAGGGCGGCTTCGACGACGATCCCGCCGATGCGGGCTCGGCCAGCTTCGAGCGCGAGACCGCACAGTCCCTGAGCAACCACGCCCGGAACCTGCTCGTCCAGATCGACGACGCGCTGCGGCGCATGGACGAGGGCACCTACGGCGTGTGCGAGCGCTGCGGAGAGCGCATCGAGGTCGAGCATCTGGAGGCGTTGCCCTACGCGCGGC
>JBKGZF010000140.1:0-6267 GCA_046545715.1 Nitriliruptoraceae bacterium
CCTGCGAGAACGCCTCACCCACGTGCTGGGTCACGCTGGAGCGGACCCGCTGGCTGATCGCTTCCTGCGGAGCGACGTCGTCGGCGAGCCCATCGCGCACGTAGACCGCGTAGAAGCCCCGACGCGACAGCCCCTGGAGGTAGGCGTCGGTCAGCATCGTCCCCGCGCGCAGCAGCGGGCGGCCGTCGGCGTCGACCACCGACCTGCCGAGGACGTCACCGACCCGGACCGACTCCAGTTCGCGGCGCTGCATCGCTCCTCCGCTCGTGGGTGCCGCCACCGGCCGTGACGACCGGCTGCACGTCGGTCAGCGGCCCGGGCGCACATGCCGTCGGCGCACATGCCTTCGGTAGTCCATCTAGGTCATCTGCCTGCGACCTCCACGGCTCCCGTCGGCTGCCTCGGCGCGTCCTGAAGGCCGCGACCGGAACGCGACGATGCGACCTCGACCGGCTCGGAGGCAGGACGGCGGCGACGGTGGCCACCGCACCAGGAGCTGACGCGACTAGGTTCGTGCCTCGCCGTGTGGGCGTGCGTCACCGCCGCGCGGCTGTGGGGAACGCGATGGAGGCAGCAACGTGGCGGAGATCGTGACCTCGATCTGGGACATCTACCTCGACGTCGACGACGCGGCTGCGGTGCTGGAGGCGGCAGCCGTGCTCGAACAGCATCGCGCCGTCCGCGAGCCGTTGCCGCTGGATGACGCTCGCCGGCTGCTGGGGCGGCTGCGCACGATCGCGCGGATCAGCGCCGAGGAGAGCGTCTACTGGGCCGAGGAGGCCGACGTCCGCCGCGAGGAGGCGACCGTCGACGGACTGCGGTGGGGCTCGACCAGGATCGCCGCGCGGATGTGCGAGGTCGCGCTCGAGCTCGCGGACGGCTCGCGTCGGATCGCCACGGTCTCGCTGGCCGCGGCCGACGACCTGGCCGCGCGGCTGCCGGAGCGGCCCACCCCCGAGGTGCGGGCCGCCGCCGAGGCGACCCGGCGCGAGGTCGAGCAGCTGCTCGACCGCGACACCGGCGCGAGGTGACGGGAGACGACCTCACACGGCCGCCTGCCGCTACCTCGCCACCGCCCTGGCTGCGAGGTGACGGGAGGCGAGCGCTGACGGTCGGTTGGCGCTACTTCGCCCCTATGCCCCTATGGCCGTCTACTTCGGGCGAGGGGCTGCTGCAGGGCGACCCGTGGCCATTCGTATCGGGACCAACGCCCCTGTGGTGCACCTGCGCGCACCCGTAGCGTGGGGATGTAGCGTCGGAAGGCGCGGGATGGCTGGTGCCCAGCTGGTCGACCCCGTGGTCCTCGCCGTCGATGAGCTGGACACGCTGATCGCGGCGTTGCGCACGGACGGCTACCGCGTCATGGGCCCGACCGTCCGCGACGACGCCATCGTCCACGGTGAGCTCCGCGAGCGTGACGATCTGCCCCGCGGCTGGACCGACGAGCAGGGTCCGGGCACCTACCGGCTACGACGGCGCGACGACGACGCCCACTTCGGCTACGCCGTGGGGCCCGCGAGCCCCAAGCGCGAGCTGTTCCCGCCACACCAGCGGCTGTGGACCGCGACCTCCGACGGCGACGTGAGCTTTAGGATCGAAGCGGAGCACCCCGAGCCCGAGCGCGTCGCCCTGCTGGGGATCCGCCCCTGCGAGCTCGCCGCCATCAACGTGCAGGACCGGGTGTTGCTGCAGGGCCACTACGCCGACGAGGTGTACGCCGCCAAGCGTTCGGCGGTGCTGCTGATCGCCGTCGAGTGCGGCACACCCGCCGGGACCTGCTTCTGTGCCTCGATGGGGACCGGCCCGGGCGTGACCGAGGGCGCCGACCTGGTGCTCACCGAGCTGCTGGACGGGCAGCCGCGGCTGCTGGCACGGGCCGACAGCGAGGCGGGCGCCGCGCTGCTCCAGCGGCTCGAGCACCGTGAGGCGACCGCACAGGACCTCGCCGCCCGCGACGAGGTCATCGAGACCGCCACCGCTGCCATGGGACGTGAGCTCGACACCGATGACGTCCACGATCTGCTGCTCGGCAACCTCGAGCACCCCCGCTGGGACGACATCGCCGAACGGTGCCTGGCCTGCGCCAACTGCACGCTCGCCTGTCCGACCTGCTTCTGCAGCACCATCGAGGACTCGACCGACCTCACCGGCGAGCACGCCTACCGCGACCGGCGGTGGGACTCGTGCTTCGGCCTGGAGTTCAGTCACGCGGGCCCCGCCAGCGTGCGGAGCTCGACCAAGGCCCGCTACCGGCAGTGGATGACCCACAAGCTCGCGACGTGGATCGACCAGTTCGGGACCTCGGGGTGCGTGGGCTGTGGCCGCTGCATCACCTGGTGCCCCGTGGGCATCGACATCACCGAGGAGGTCGCAGCGATCCGCCGGGCCGCGGAGACCAGTCCGACCTGAGAGGGGGCGGTGACGTGATGACGACGCGCGAGCCACTCAGCTCCGGTGGCGGCGACCCCGTGCAGATCGCGCTCGCCAGCCATCCCTTCTGCGATGGGATGGAGGCCGAGCACATCGCGATGCTGTCCCGGGGGGCCAGCGAGCGCACGCTGGCGACCGACCAGTACGTGATCCGTCACGGCCACGAGGCCGATGCCCTCTATCTGGTCGTCGAGGGCGCCGTCGCACTGGAGGTCTCCGATCCCACCCGCGGACCGATGACCATCGAGACGATCCACACCGGCGATGTCATCGGCTGGTCGTGGCTGTTCCCACCGCGCAGCTGGGCCTTCGACGGGCGCTGCCTGACCCCGTCGCGGTTCCTACGCCTGGACGGCGACGAGCTGCGTCAACTGATCGATCGCCACCCCACGCTCGGACGTGACCTGGTGCTGCGCCTCGGCCGCGTGGTCGTCGAGCGCCTGCAGTCCGCCCGCGTCCAGCTGCTGGATGTCCACCATGTCCCTCACTGAAGCGCCGCCGCGCGGTGCGCTGACGGCCCGGCCCTACCAGGTCTCCACCGTCCGCCACCAGACCCACGACATCGTCACGGTCGATGTCCGTCCGCAGCAGGATCCGATCTCCTTCGCGCCCGGCCAGTTCGACATGGTCTACGTCTACGGGGTCGGTGAGGCAGCGATCTCGATCTCGTCCGACCCGGCGACCCCCGGCCTGCTCTCCCACACCATCCGAGCCGTCGGATGGGTGACCAAGGCGCTCAACGACCTGCAACCTGGCGCGACCATCGGCATCCGTGGCCCCTACGGCCGTCCGTGGCCGCTCGAGGAGGCCACCGGACGTGACCTGGTGATCGTCGCCGGCGGCATCGGTCTGGCACCGGTGCGACCAGCGATCGTGCAGGCGCTGCGCGAGCGGGAGCGGTTCGGCCGCGTGGTGCTGCTCGTCGGGGCCCGCAGCCCACGCGACCTCGTCTTCCGCGACGACCTCGACCGCTGGGAGACCGACCGCAGCATCGATGTGCACCCCACCGTCGACAGCGCGGTGCGCGGGTGGTCGGGTCGTGTCGGGGTGGTCACCAAGCTGATCCCGCGCGTGCCGTTCGACCCGGAGAACTGCGTCGTGCTGGTGTGCGGCCCCGAGGTGATGATGCGGTTCAGCGCGCAGTCCCTGCTCGCCCGCGGGGTGCCCGCCGAGCGCATCCACGTCACGCTCGAGCGCAACATGAAGTGTGGGGTGGGCACCTGCGGACACTGCCAGCTCGGCCCGCTGTTCCTCTGCCGTGACGGGCCCGTGTTCGCCTGGCCGCAGGTCGCCGACCTCATGGAGGTCCGCGAGCTCTGAGCGCAGAGGCCCGCCGATGGGCACGACGAGACGAGGAGGTGGACACCGATGAGCGAGGGCATCGGACGTCCCACGGTGGCGGTGTGGAAGTTCGCCTCCTGCGACGGCTGTCAGCTGTCGCTGCTCTCTGCCGAGGACGAGCTGCTGACGATCGCCGAGGAGGTGCACATCGCCTACTTCCTCGAAGCCACCCGCGAGGTCGTCGAGGGGCCCTACGACGTGTCGCTGGTCGAGGGCTCGATCACCACACCCGACGACGTCGAACGCATCCGCCACGTACGCGAGATCTCGACCCACCTGATCACCATCGGCGCCTGTGCGACGGCCGGCGGCATCCAGGCCCTGCGCAACTTCGCGGACCTCGATGCGTTCCGTTCGACGGTCTACGCCCACCCGCAGTACATCGCCTCCCTCGCCGACTCCACCGCGATCGCCGAGCACGTGAGCGTCGACCTCGAGCTGCGCGGCTGTCCGATCGAGACCACCCAGCTCGTCGAGGTGATCAGCGCGCTGCTCGCCGGCCGCAAGCCGCTGACGCCCAGCCACTCGGTGTGCGTCGACTGCAAGCTGCGCGGCAACGTCTGCGTGGCCGTCGCCGACGGCACCCCGTGTCTCGGGCCGGTCACCCAGGCGGGCTGCGGCGCACGCTGCCCGGCGTTCAGACGCGGCTGCTACGGCTGCTTCGGGCCGATGGACAGCCCCAACACCGACTCGCTGAGCAGCTGGCTCGAGGATCGGCTCGACGTCGAACACGCTGAGCTGCTGCGCCTGTTCCGCACCTTCAACGCCGACGCGCCCGCGTTCCGCTCCGAGTCGCGCCGCCACGAGGAGCTCACCCCATGAGCCACCGCCACGACCGCCACATCTCGGTGGAGGCCCTCGCACGGCTCGAGGGCGAGGGCGCGATGCACGTCACGGTCAGCGACGGTCGGGTCGAGGAGGTCCAGCTCGCGATCTACGAGCCGCCCCGCTACTTCGAGGCGCTGCTGCGTGGCCGCAGCTACCTCGAGCCCCCGGACATCACCGCACGGATCTGCGGCATCTGCCCGGTCGCCTACCAGCTCTCGGCGATCAACGCGATCGAGTCGCTGTGCGTCGAGCCGGGAGCGACGCGCGAGCGCGGCATCGACGTTCCCGATGGGATCCGTCAGCTGCGGCGGCTGCTCTACTGCGCCGAGTGGATCGAGAGCCACGTCCTGCACGTGTTCATGCTCCACGCGCCGGACTTCCTCGGCTACCAGGGCTCGATCGAGATGGCCGCCGACCACCGCGAGCTGGTCGAGACGGCGCTGCGGATGCGCAAGGTCGGCAACCAGCTGCTCGAGGTGATCGGCGGACGTGCCATCCACCCCATCAACGTGCGCGTCGGCGGCTTCCACCGCCTGCCCACACGCACCGAGCTCGAGTCGCTCACCGAGGAGCTGGCGTGGAGCCGGCAGGCGGCCATCGACACCGTGCGGGTGTTCGCCGACTTCGACTTCCCGCAGCTCGAGCAGACCCACACCTACGTGGCACTGCGCCCGGAGGCCGGCACCGGCCCACCGGGCGCGACCGACTACCCCCTGGAGGGCGGACGGGTGGTCGCAAGCGACGGCCTCGACATCCCCGTCGAGGCATGGCCGGAGCACTTCCACGAGGAGCAGGTGCCCCACTCGACCGCTCTGCACGGACGCATGCGCGGCGGTGGCACCTACCTGGTCGGGCCCACGGCCCGCTTCAACCTCAACGCCGACCGGCTGCCCCCCGAGCTCGCCGATCTCGCGGCCGAGGTCGGCTGCACGCCGCCGGTGCGCAACCCGTTCTACAGCATCGTGGTGCGAGCGCTGGAGACCGCCTACGCGATCGACGAGGCGCTGCGGCTCATCGCGGCCTACGACCCCCCCGAGGTGGCTGCCGTCGAGGTGGCACCGGTGGCTGGAGTGTGCCACGGAGCGACCGAGGCACCGCGGGGCATCCTCTACCACCGCTATACGATCGACGCCGATGGACTCATCACCGACGGCGTGATCGTGCCACCGACCGCGCAGAACCAGCCAGCGATCGAGGACGACCTGGCCGGCTTCGTGCAGCATCACCTCGATCTGGAGGACGAGCAGCTGCAGTGGCGATGCGAGCAGGCGATCCGCAACTACGACCCGTGCATCTCGTGCTCGACCCATTTCCTCGAGCTCACGGTCGAGCGCCGATGAACACCCTGGTCGTGGGGCTCGGCCACCCGGACCGGGGCGATGACGCCGCCGGCTGGCTGGTCGCCGACCTGCTCGAGCGCCGCGCCCAGCTGACCGTGCGACGGCTCTGCGCGGATCCCAGCACCCTGCTCACCGAGCCGTGGTGGCTCGAGGCGCGACGGGTCGTGCTCATCGACGCGGTGCGCACCGGCGCCGAGCCGGGCACCGTGCACCGCTTCGACCTCGACGAGCTGCTGGACGCCTCCCCCGTCACGGGAGCCGGCACCCACGACCTGGGCATCGCGACCACGCTGCGGCTGGCCCGGTCGCTGGACCGGCTGCCCGAGCG
>JBKGZF010000141.1:0-6262 GCA_046545715.1 Nitriliruptoraceae bacterium
ATCCTTCGCCGCCCCGACGGACCGGACGACCTCGACGCCGAGCGGCTCGCCTACCGCGTCCGGCGACGCGCTCGCAAGCAGAGCGAGGCGGCTGGCGTGCGCTTCTACGTTGCCAGCTGTTCCTTCCGCACCGTGACCTACAAGGCGATGGCGGCCGCCGACCAGCTCGATGGGTTCTACCCCGATCTGCGCGACGAGCGGTTCACCTCGGCCCTGGCGGTGTTCCACTCGCGCTTCTCGACCAACACCGCCCCGACCTGGGAGCGGGCCCAGCCCTTCCGGATGGTGTGCCACAACGGTGAGATCAACACCATCGAGGGCAACCACAACCTGATGCGGGCGCGCGAGGGCCAGTTCGTCCCCGGGGCGATGTCGCTCGACGGACGTGACTGGGCCAGCAACGAGCTGCTGCGGCCGGTGATCGACCACGACCAATCGGACTCGGCGAAGCTGGACACCGCCCTGGAGCTGCTGACCCTGGGTGGGCGCGACGTCCGGCACGGCCAGGCGATGCTCGTGCCCCAGGTCTGGGAGGGAGCCCGTGACCTGGAGCCCGAGATCCGTGACTTCTACCGCTACCACTCCTGCCTGGTCGAGCCCTGGGACGGACCGGCGGGGCTGATCTTCACCGACGGCGTCCGGGTCGGCGCCACCCTCGATCGCAACGGGCTGCGGCCGCTGCGCTACCACGTCTGCGAGGACGGCACGGTCGTGGCCTCCTCGGAGGCCGGCGCCGTGAGCACCTCGCTGCCCACCGAGCACCCCGATTTCCACGGCCAGGTCCGGCGCGAGCGGCTGGGGCCCGGTCAGATGCTCTGCGTCGATCCGACCGAGGGCGGGCTGCAGGAGGATCAGCAGCTCAAGCTGGCCCTGGCGCGGCGGGCGCCGTACGGGCAGTGGCTCGCCGACCGGCTGAGCACCATGCACGCCGGACGGCCCGTCGAGGGCTCGCCAACCGACCTGCGCGCCCGACAGCTCGCGTTCGGCTACACCAAGGAGGAGGTGACCTCGATCCTCCGGCCCATGGCCACCCAGGGCAAGGAGGCCACCTCGTCGATGGGTGACGACACGCCGATCGAGGCGCTGTCCCAGGTCCACCGCCCCATCTCACACTTCCTCAAGCAGCGCTTCGCGCAGGTCACCAACCCGCCGATCGATCATCACCGCGAGTCCGAGGTGATGAGCCTGCGGACGTTGCTGGGCCCCCGACGCTCCCTGCTCACCGAGGGACCCGATGCGGCCGAACTGATCGAGCTCGGCTCGTTCTTCCTCTACCCCGAGGGCCTACAGCGCATCGTGCTCTGCGCTGAGCTGCCGTTCTCGGTGCAGGCGGTCGACGCGACCTTCCTGGTCGTCGACGGCGCGCAGGGCCTGGCCGAGGCCCTGGTTCGGCTCGGTGACGAGGCGGTCGCCCACGTGCGCTCCGGGGCGGGCGTCATCGTCGTCTCCGACGTCGGGGTCGACGCCGAGCGCTGTCGGGTCCCGATCCTGCTGGCCGTCGGCGCGGTCCACCAGCGCCTGCTGCGCGAGAACCTGCGTACCGCCACCTCCATCGTGGCCGAGACCGATGAGGCCCGTGAGACCCACGACATGGCCGCGTTGATCGGCTACGGCGCTGAGGCGATCGTCCCGCGGCTCGTCCTGCAGACCATCACCGACCTCGCTGACGAGGGGCGGATCGGCGGCGACAGCCCGTCGGCTTCCGTCGCGCAGGAGCGCTACCGCAACGCCGTGGAGGACGGCGTGCTCAAGATCATGTCCAAGATGGGCATCTCCGTGCTCGACAGCTACCGCAGCGCGCAGATCTTCGAGGCGCTCGGACTGGGTCCGGACGTCATCGACACCTGCTTCGCGGGCACCGTCTCGACGCTGGGCGGGCTCACCCTTGACGACCTCGGCGCCGAGGTGGTCGAGCAGCACACGGCCGCGTTCCCGCCCGTCGACCCGTCGGTCGCCGGCGACGGGTCCGGGGCGGCGGCCGAGCTCGCCGACCTGCCGAGCCCCGGGATCATCAAGTGGCGTCGCGACGGCGAGTTCCACGACATGAACAAGCCGGTCATCGACGCGCTGCACGACACCCTCGGGCTGGGTCGCAAGCCGCGTACCGAGCCGCTGCGGATCGACGGCGCCTACGCCAGCGAGGTGGACGGCACCACCGCTGCGCTGCTGCGGACCGCCGCGGACGAGGGGCGGTGGGATCTCTACGAGCGCTTCTCCGCCTCGGTGCGGGCACGTCCGACGGCGTTCCCGCGCGACTTCCTGATGCCGATCGCCGTCGGCGAGCCGGTCGACCTCGACGAGGTCGAGCCGGTCGAGGCCATCACGGCCCGCTTCTCGACCGGCGCCATGTCGCACGGCGCGCTGTCCGCAGAGGCGCATGAGACGCTCGCGGCCGCCCTCAACATGATCGGGGGACGTGCGAACTCCGGTGAAGGCGGCGAGGACCCGGCCCGCTTCCGGACACGGGGCTCGCAGCGCGATCTGGACTGTCGGATCAAGCAGGTGGCATCCGGCCGCTTCGGTGTCACGCCGCAGTACCTGGCCAACGCCCACCTGCTCCAGATCAAGATGGCCCAGGGCTCCAAGCCGGGGGAGGGGGGCCAGATCCCCGGCCACAAGGTGACCGACGAGATCGCCCGTCTGCGCCACACCACGCCGGGCGTGACCCTGATCAGCCCGCCGCCCCACCACGACATCTACTCGATCGAGGATCTCGCCCAGCTGATCTTCGACCTCAAGCAGGTCAACCCCGACGTCGAGGTCGACGTCAAGCTGGTCGCCGAGGCCGGGATCGGCACCGTCGCGGCCGGGGTGGTCAAGGCACTGGCCGACTCGATCCACATCTCGGGCAACGACGGTGGGACGGGCGCATCGCCGCTGAGCTCGATCCAGCACGCCGGGCTGCCCTGGGAGCTCGGCCTCGCCGAGGTCCAGCGCACGTTGCGCGAGACCGGGCTGCGTGGCCGGGTCAAGCTCCGCGTCGATGGCGGCTTCAAGACCGGCCACGACGTGCTGCTCGCTGCGCTGCTCGGTGCGGACGAGTACTCCTTCGGCACGGCCGCGCTGTTCGCCGAGGGCTGCATCATGGCGCGCGCCTGCCACCGTGATACCTGCCCGGTGGGCATCACCACCCAGCGCCGGGATCTGCGCGACAAGTTCGCAGGGACCCCCGAGATGGTGGCCGGCTACCTGACCATGGTCGCCGAGGAGCTGCGTCGCCTGCTGGCGGATCTCGGCGCGCGCTCCCTGGACGAGCTGATCGGCCGGGTCGACCTGCTCACCCGTCGCAGCGACCTCGCCGAGCGCACCGAGCGCATCGACGTGGCGCCGCTGGTGGTCGACCCTGGGACGGGGGAACGCCGGTTCGTGGGACGCCGCGAGGTGCAGGACCCCCGCAGCGAGCTCGGCGACCGGGTGTTCGACGACGCCCTGGAGACGATCTTCCTGGGCGGGATCACCGAGTTCGCCTACGACATCAGCAACGCCGACCGCACGATCGGCGCACGCATCGGAGGCGCCGTCGGGCTCGAGTTCGGCGAGGAGGACCCGCCCGGGCTCGCCCGCCTGCGGTTCACGGGGCAGGCCGGCCAGTCCTTCGGGGCCTTCGCCAGTCGTGGGCTCGAGCTCGTCCTCGACGGCGAGGCGAACGACTACGTGGCCAAGGGGCTCGGCGGCGGCCGCATCGTCATCCGGCCGCCCGAGGACGATGCCGGCGATCCGGTGCTGCTTGGCAACACCGTCCTCTACGGCGCGACCGCCGGTGAACTGTTCGTGGCGGGCCGTGCCGGTGAGCGCTTCGCCGTGCGCAACTCCGGCGCGACCGCGGTGGTCGAGGGCACCGGCGATCACCCGTGTGAGTACATGACCGGCGGCACGGTGATCGTGCTGGGGCCGGTCGGACACAACCTGGGCGCGGGCATGAGCGGCGGTGAGTGCTACGTCCATGATGAGGACGGTGAGGTGCTCGCGCGCGTCAACCGTCAGCTGGTCGAGGCTCGTCGCCCCGATGGAGCGCAGCTGGCGCGCGTGCGTGAGCTCGTGCTCGAGCACGCGACCGTGACGGGGTCGGCGCATGCGCAGCGACTGCTCGCTGACTGGGACCGGACCTGTGAGCACCTCTGGCGGATCGCACCGAAGACGGAGATGGACCGCGTCGCCAGCGCCGAGACGGCTGGGGCCACGGCCGACTGACAGCGCCGGCCGTCCCCTGGCCTCCGGGGAGGTCAACGGGCGGGGTCGAAGGTGGTGGCTGACCGGCCGTCGGGCCTGCCCGGAGCGGTCCGATCGGCCGCTCCCGGCCGCTAACCTCCGGGGCGTCCCACCGTGCTGATGCCGTTGCCGAGCCGTACTCCGAGAGGTACCCGTGCGCTCTCGCCGATCGACGACGTGGGCCGTCGCACTCGCCGTGTCGTCGCTGGTGTTCGTGGGTGTCGTGGTCCCGCCGATCGGTGCCTCCGCCGACGAGGAGGAGCTCGACCGGATCGAGGCGGAGATCGACGAGGTCGAGGACGCCATGGCCGAGGTCCAGCAGCGGCTGGAGACCATCGGTGAGGAGCAGGAGCGGCTGCGGGCACGGATCGCCGAGCTCGAGTCCGAGACCGACGAGCTCGAGCGCCAGCTCAGCGGTCTACGCGACGAGCGCGATGAGCTCGAGGAGCGGATGGCCACGCGCATCCGCACGGCGTTCAAGCACGGTGACTCCCTCGAGCCGGTCGCGGTGTTCCTCGGCAGTGAGGACCCGTCCTCCGCGCTGAACCGGGCTGAGCTCATCGAGCACGTGGTCGCCGGCGATCAGGTCCGCTCCGAGGAGCTCGTCGCCGCCCAGCAGCGGGTGACCGCGGCCGAGGAGGAGCTCGCCGAGCGGGCCGAGGCGCTCGAGGAGGCCGAGCAGCGCCAGCGCGAGCTCGGCGAGGAGATGCAGCAGGAGTACGACGAGCTCGAGGCGGCCGAGGCTGAGCTCTCGGCGGAGGCGCAGGCCGAGCGCGAGCGCATCGAGGAGGAGCGCCGCGAGCGTGAACGCCGTGAGGCGGCGCAGGAGCAGGCCGAGCAGGAGGCCGAGCAGGCGCAGCAGGACGCTGGTGGCGACGGCTCCGGCGGCTCCGCGGCGTCGACGTCTGGTGGCATGGCCTGTCCACTCGATCAGCCGCGGCACTTCGTGGACTCGTGGGGTGCGCCGCGCTCGGGTGGTCGCGCCCACCGCGGGACGGACCTGATGGGTCCGCTCGGCACGCCCGTCCGCGCGATCGTCGACGGTGTGTGGGACATCCAGTCGCCGGGCGCGAACGCCGGGCTGTGGGCGATCCTGCGTGGCCGCGACGGCAACGACTACTGGTACCTCCACCTCGACAGCCACACCGTCTCCGACGGGGCGCAGGTCTCCGCGGGACAGCAGGTCGGCACCAACGGTTCCACCGGCAACGCCGTCGCGGGGGCGGAGCACGTCCACTTCGAGCTCCACCCCGGCGGCGGGTCGGCGATCAACCCGTATCCGACGCTTCGGGGGGCCTGTGGCTGAGGTGGCCGCCGTGGCGCAGCCGGTGGGTATCGTCCTCGAGTGGCTGCGCGATACGTTCGCAGATACCTCCATCCAGCCTCCCAGGAGTTCGACCGTGTTGACCGATCGGGGCAGCCGATGAGCGACACCACCACCGAGCGACCACAGCGTGAACGTGTCCAGCTCTCGGACGCCGTCATCCGTTTCGCCGGCGACTCCGGCGACGGGATGCAGCTGACCGGGGATCGCTTCACCACCCAGAGCGCGTTGGCCGGCAACGACCTGGCCACGCTGCCGGACTTCCCGGCGGAGATCCGTGCCCCCGCCGGGACCCTGGCGGGGGTCAGCTCCTTCCAGCTTCACTTCTCCGACCATGACGTTCACACGCCGGGCGACGCGCCCGATGTGCTCGTGGCGATGAACCCGGCCGCGCTGATGAAGCACCTCGAGGCCCTCAAGCCCGGTGGCACCGTCATCCTCAACACCGACGCCTTCACCGATCGGAACCTGCAGAAGGCGGGCTACGAGGATGACCCACGCCACGACGGCTCGCTCACCGACTACCAGGTCCACGAGGTGCCGATCACCGATCTGACGCTGCGCGCGCTCGAGGAGTACATCGAGCGCGGCGAGCTCAACAAGAAGGGCGCCGAGCGCAGCAAGAACATGGTCGCGCTCGGGCTGGTCTCGTGGATGTTCTCCCGCCCGATCGACGAGACCGAGTCCTGGCTGCACTCGAAGTTCGCGGCGAAGCCAGCGGTCGCCGAC
>JBKGZF010000142.1:0-6243 GCA_046545715.1 Nitriliruptoraceae bacterium
GCCACGACCTCGGCGTCGACGACCTCGCCGCGATCCGTGGCGAGATGACCCGCCTCGGGACACGCGCGCAGCCGCACGCGATGCCCGAGGTGACGCCGCCCGCCGCGACGGCGTCGGACGACGGATCGCTGACCGGGGTCGTGCGGCCCCTGCTCCTCGACAACGGGCAGCTGCTGACCGGCGCGGTCGACCTGCTGGCGACGGCCCGGCCCGCGACCGCGACCCTCGGCACGGCCACCGCGGCTGCGCTGGGCATCAGCGACGGTGATCTGGTCCGGGTGCAGCGAGGCGACACCTACCTGCAGCTGCCGGCGGCGGTCCGCGGCGACGTCGTCGCCGACACCGTGGTGCTGCCGGCGAACTCCACGCCGACACCGGCCTTCGACCTGGCCGATGACACGGGCGCGGTACGGGTCGAGGTGACCCGCGCCACCGTCGACGAGACGGCCGGTGACGGCTCCGGTCAGGAGGTCGCGTGATGGGTGAGCAGCCGCTGTGGGTGGCGATCCTCCAGGTGGTCGTGGTGTTCGCCTACTACCTGCTGCTGACCGCCCTGCTGATCTGGGCGGAACGTCGGGTCGTGGCCAAGATGCAGTCGCGGGTGGGACCCAACCGGGTCGGTCCCTTCGGCGTGCTCCAGACGCTGGTCGACGGCGCGAAGATGTTCTTCAAGGAGGACGTCACCCCCCGGATGGTCAACCGCGTCGTCTACAACATCGCGCCGGTCGTGGGGGTCATCGCCGGCTTCCTGACGGTGGCGGTGATCCCGATCGGCGGTGAGATCACCCTCTTCGGCGAGACCTTCACCCTGGTCGTCTCCGATCTGAGCGTCGGCGCCCTGTGGATCCTGGCGATGGGCTCGCTGCACGTCTACGGGCTGTTCCTCGCGGGTTGGGCGTCGACCTCGCCCTACCCGCTGCTCGGCGGGATCCGGTCCTCGGCGCAGCTGGTCTCCTACGAGATCGCACAGGGGCTCGCGGTCGCCAGCGTGTTCATCTACACCGGCTCGCTGCGGATCTCCGACATCGTCGAGGGCCAGTCCGGCAGCGGCTTCGTCGACGGGGTCCCCGGCTGGTATGCGCTGCCGTTGCTGCCGGCCTTCCTGGTGTTCGTGGTCGGCATGGTCGCCGAGGCCGGTCGTCCCCCCTTCGACCTGCCTGAGGCCGAGGGCGAGCTCGTCGGCGGCTTCAACACCGAGTACTCGGGCTTGCGCTTCGGCATGTTCATGCTCGCGGAGTTCATGTCGGTGGTGACCATGTCGGCGATCGTGGTCACGCTGTTCCTCGGCGGCCCGTCCGGACCGACCTTCGGTCTCGGCGATCCGTTGGCGGGGCTCCTCGGACTGGTCTGGTTCAGCCTCAAGACCGTGGTGTTCATCTTCTTCTTCATCCTGCTGCGCGGAGCGCTGCCGCGGTACCGCTACGACCGCCTGATGGACATCGGGTGGAAGGTGCTGATCCCCGTGGCGCTGGTGTGGACGATGGTCACCGCCGGCTTCGTCCTGCTCGAGCAGGCCCAGCCCGGCGTCGGGGTGTCGGCACGGCTGACCCTGGCGAGCATCGCGGCGGTGATCCTGCTGTGGCTGCTGGCCACCTCCCGGCCGCCGCGGGACATCGACGACGGCACCGACCACCACGAGCCCGCACCGGTCGCTCGCGCGCCCGAGCCGACCGGCGATCGAGATCAGCAGGACGACGCGCCCGCGCAGGAGGTCGCCCCGTGACCCAGCTCGCCCTCACCGCCATCCCGGCGCCGGTCTACGGCCTGCTCACCGTGGTGGTCCTGGTCCTGCTCGCCTGGCTGCTGCTCACCCGCACCGTGCTCGGTCGGGGCTTCTCGGTGCCCCTGCGCACGATGCTGCGCCCGGTCGAGACCGCGCAGTACCCGGAGAAGCCCCGGCCCGTCGCGCCACGCTTCCACGGTCGGCACCAGCTCAACCGCTACGCCGACGGCCTGGAGCGTTGCATCGGCTGCGAGCTGTGCGCCTGGGCGTGCCCGGCCGACGCCATCTACGTCCAGGGCGCGGACAACACCGTCGAGGCCCGCTACTCCCCGGGGGAGCGGTACGCCGACGACTACCAGATCAACTACAACCGCTGCATCCTCTGCGGGCTGTGCATCGAGGCGTGCCCGACACGCGCCCTGACGATGACCCACGACTACGAGATCAGTGCGAGCACACGGCGCGAGCTGATCTGGACCAAGGACGACCTGCTCGCCCCGCTGCCGCCGGGCGCCGACGACACGCCCCATCACGATCGCGAGGTGAGGCGGCGCGGGCTGAACTACTACGGTGGGCTCGCCGTCACGCCGCCGACGCTGACCGGTGGCTCCTACGAGCCGGCTCAGGCGGCACCGGCCGCTCGCGCGGGCGAGGTGGTCCCCCACGGTCATCTCCCCGCGCCCGATGAAGACCCGGACGACCCCGCCGTCGTCGGCGACCCCGCTCGCCCGGATCCCGGAGGCAGCCCCCGATGACCCTGCTGGCCCAGGCTGCGCAGGTGACGGCCGGCAGTACCGCGCAGGCGATCGTCTTCTGGGTGTTCGCCGTGCTGGCGCTGGGCTCGGCGCTCGCTGTGATCTCGATGCGCAACGTCGTCCACGGCGCGCTGATGCTGGTGGTCAACCTGCTGGCGATCGCCGGGTTGTTCCTCACCCTGCGGTCACCGTTCCTCTCGATCATCCAGGTGCTGGTCTACGGCGGCGCCATCATGGTGCTGTTCCTGTTCGTGATCATGCTGCTCGGCGTCGACAACGACGACCTCCTCGCCGCCAGCGTCCGCGGCCGGGCGCTGGCGGTGGTCGGTGGCGCGGTCCTGGCCGGCGCGCTGCTGGTCGCCTTCGTCGGCCCCTACACCGCGGCGTCGTCGATCTGCGCCGATGACGCGCCCGCGCCGGCGGCGGGGGAGGCGGTCTGCGTGGGCACCGAGTACGCCGAGGACGACGGCGCGGGTGCCGGCTTCCTCGGTCGATCGATGTTCACGACCTACACCTACCCCTTCGAGCTCGCCGCGGTGCTGCTGACCGTCGCGACGATCGGTGCGGTCGTCATCGCGCGTCGGCGGGACCTCGAGCCCGAGGACGAGGACCTCGACGCCGGCGATCAGCCGGTCGTGACCGTCGGCGAGGGCGGGGGATCGGCCCAGGACGAGCGCGATGACACCCCTGGGCCCGACGCTCCCGAGCGGGAGGACTGACCGGTGGCACTCGGCTATTACTACGTCCTGTCGGCCCTGCTGTTCAGCATCGGGCTCATCGGCGTGATGGTGCGACGCAACGCGATCGTGCTGTTCATGTGCGTCGAGCTGATGCTCAACTCGGTCAACCTCACCCTGGCGGCCGCCGCTCAGCAGTGGGGAGGGCCCGATGGTCAGGTCTTCGTCTTCTTCGTGATCGTGGTGGCCGCCGCCGAGGTGGTGGTCGGCCTCGCACTGATCGTCAACCTGTACTTCCGGCGTGGGACGCTCGATGTGGACGTACCCAAGCTGCTACGGCACTGACGCGCGCTCCCGGCGCCCGGCCCGTCCGCGGTGCCGCCGGAGCACGCAGGAGGGAACGACGAGGTGAGCCTGCTCGCGGTCGACGCCAGTGGCGTCACGTCCGAGGTCGTGGAGACGACCACGGGCGTGATCGGGCTCGCCTGGCTCATCCCCGTGATCCCGCTGCTGGGGTTCGTGGTCATCCTCGCCGCGACACGGTGGCTCGGCGAGCGGGCGGCGCTGGTCTCGATCGCCGCTGCGCTGGTCAGCCTGGTGCTGAGCATCGCCGTGGCCGTGCCGGTGCTGGCCGAACCGACCACCCACCTGCGTCCGCTGTGGACCTGGATCGACGTCGGCGGCTTCACGGTGGCCTTCGACCTGCTCATCGATCAGCTCACGGTCGTGATGCTGCTGGTGGTGACCGGCGTGGGCAGCCTGGTCCACGTGTACTCGGTCGGCTACATGCATGGCGACGAGCGCTACCCGCGGTTCTTCGCCTACCTCAACCTGTTCCTGGCCTCGATGCTGATCCTGGTGCTCGGCGAGAGCCTGCTGGTGCTGTTCCTCGGCTGGGAGCTGGTGGGGCTGTCGAGCTACCTGCTGATCGGGTTCTGGTTCGAGAGCGCCAGCAACGCCTCCGCGGCGAAGAAGGCGTTCGTCACCAACCGGGTCGGTGATGTCGCCTTCATGGTCGGGCTGTTCCTGACCTTCGCCACCTTCGGGACGCTGGAGATCGTGGGGGTCATCGACCAGGCCGAGGAGCTGTCCTCTGCGACGGCGTTCGCGCTGGTCCTGCTGTTCCTCGGCGGTGCCGTGGCGAAGTCCGCCCAGATCCCGCTGCACGTGTGGCTGCCCGACGCGATGGCCGGCCCGACCCCGGTCTCGGCGCTGATCCACGCTGCCACGATGGTGACGGCGGGGGTGTATCTGACCGTGCGGCTCTCGCCGGTCCTGGTCCAGTCCGTGGACGCGATGGAGATCATCGCCTGGATCGGTGCGCTCACGGCCCTGCTGGGAGCGTTGATCGCGATCCGGCAGGACGACATCAAGAAGATCCTGGCCTACTCGACCATCTCGCAGCTGGGCTACATGTTCCTCGGGGTCGGTGTCGGCGCCTTCCGCGAGGGCATCTTCCACCTGGTCACCCACGCCTTCTTCAAGGGCCTGCTCTTCCTCGCCGCCGGCTCGGTCATGCACGCGATGAACAACCGCGTGGACGTATGGCGTATGGGTGGGCTGCGGCGGGCCATGCCGATCACCTTCTGGACCTCGGCCGTGGCGTGGCTGACGATCGCTGGCGTGCCGCCGTTCGCCGGCTTCTTCTCCAAGGACCAGATCATCAACGAGGCCTACGCCCACGGCTACGGCGGGATCTACGTGATCGGGCTGCTGGTGGGCGTGCTCACGGCCTTCTACATGTCACGCTGGTTCTTCCTGGTGTTCCTCGGCCGCCCGCGCTACGGCGACGATGTCCACCCCCACGAGTCACCGCGCTCGATGACCGTGCCGCTGATCATCCTGGCGGTCGCCTCGGCGCTGGGTGGCCTGGTGCTCAACCCGGTCCACTCCGGGCCGTTCTACACCGTCCTCGAGCCGGCGGTCGCGGGGATCGACGGGCTCGGCTATACCGCCGTGGGCGGCCTCGGCGAGCCGGCCCTGATGGCCCTGGCGATCGGCGCGGCACTGCTGGGCATCGCGCTGGCCTACCTCGCCTACCTGCGTCGCGACCTCGAGCTCGGCCGGATCGCCGAGCCCCTGAGCGGGCCGGTCGCCGAGCTCATGGAGCGCCGCTTCTTCGTGGACGAGGCCTACGAGGCGGTCTTCACCCGGTTCGGAGGTCACCTCGCCCGGCTGATGGTGTGGTTCGACACCCGCGTGATCGACGGTGTGGTCAACGGCGTCGGTTCGGTGAGCGTGCTCGTGGGGCGCTCGAGCCGGCGGGTGCAGTCCGGTCTCGTCCGGGGCTACGTCGGGGCGACGCTCCTGGGAGCGATCGCCCTCGTCGTGGTCCTCCTGGTCCAGGTGGTGTAGCCGATGGGTTGGATCACGATCTCGATCGCGCTCCCGCTCCTCGGTGCGCTGGTCCTGGCGTTCTCGCCGGAGCTCACCACACGGGGCATCCAGGCGGTCGGCATGGTCGCCAGCGTGGCCACCTTCCTCGCCTCGCTGGCCCTGCTCGCCCGCTTCGACCTCGCCGAGCCCGGCCTGCAGCTGCTGGAGCGCTTCACCTGGATCCCCGCGATCGGTGCCGACGTCGCGTTGGCCGTGGACGGGGTCAGCCTCCTGCTGATCCTGCTGACCACCCTGCTGACCCCGCTGATCCTGCTCGCCTCGTGGGGGTCGGTCAGCGATCGCCTGCGTGGTTACGTCGCGGCCTTCCTCGTGCTCGAGGCGGCGGTCATCGGGGTGTTCACGGCGACCGACCTGCTGCTGTTCTACGTGTTCTTCGAGTTCACGCTCGTGCCGATGTACCTGATCATCGGTGTCTGGGGAGGCGCGCAGCGTCGCTACGCCGCGGTGAAGTTCTTCCTCTACACCCTGCTCGGCGGCCTGCTGATGCTGGTGGCCATCCTCTACCTGTTCGGCCAGGCCGGCACCTTCGATTACGAGGCGGTGCGGGCGCTAGAGCTGTCGGTGGTCGAGCAGCGCTGGTTGTTCTCGGCGTTCCTGGTCGCCTTCGCCGTCAAGGTCCCGCTCTTCCCCGTGCACACCTGGCTGCCGGACGCCCACGTCGAGGCGCCCACCGGCGGCTCGGTGTTCCTGG
>JBKGZF010000143.1:0-6223 GCA_046545715.1 Nitriliruptoraceae bacterium
GGCAAGCTGATGGTGCGCCGCGCCGAGGACGTGCTCACCGCCCGCGCGACGATCGTGCTGGACCTGCGACCCAGCCGCCATGCGGGCATCGGACCGGTCGCCAGCGCCGAGGTGGCGATCACCGCGGCGGCCAGTGCCACCCGCCACCTCGACGAGCGTGGACGCGGTGTCGTCGTGCTCGATCGACCGGTGCAGCGCAGCCCGAGCGCCCTACCTGCAGCGCAGTGGCTGCGGCGGCTCGCCGAGCTCGAATCGGAGGAGGTCGACGTCGATGCGCTACTGCGACAGGTCGCCGCGGGCGTCGCCGAGCACGGGACGTTGCTCGCGATCGTGCCGCTGCCACGGGACGAGGAGCTGCACGGCCTCGTGCGGGCGGGACGCAGCGCGACCAGCCGGCTCGCACTGATCATCGACGCCGGCACCTTCGCCGGTCGAGGTCCGGACCCGGCGGTCGACCGCAGCGTCGCGGGGCTGGTAGCAGCCGGCTGGCGGGCGGCCCCGCTGCGCCACGGCGACGATCTGGCCGAGCGCTGGCGCTCCCTGATCGGCCAGGGTCGTCGGCACGGGGTGAAGGCGGTCTGATGCGCGGGGGCAGCCTGATGCGACGCGAGCTGACGACCACCGGCCTGCTGGCCCTGGTCCTCCTCGCCTCGGTGCCGGCCTACGACCGGGTGTTCGCCGACACTGCCTGGCGGGCCCCGACCCTCGCGGGCGCCGCCATCGCCGTGCTGCTCGCCGCCGTCGTCCGCCGGCTCGGACGTGGCGCGGTGCTCTCGACGGTGGTCTCGGCGGTCGGCGCGGTTGCGCTGCTGCCCTGGCTCGTGGGCCTCGCGGACGGGCCCGTGGTCCCCGGTCGCGCGGCGCTGGAGGCGCTCGGCTCGTTGTGGGCCATCGGCGAGGTGGAGCTCGCCGAGACCCCGCCACCAGCGCCCGCCACGGCCGGTCTGGTGCTGCTGACGATCGTGGGATGGTGGCTCATCGCCCACCTCGCCCACGAGGTCGGCGTGCGGCTGGGACGCGAGGGCGCTGCACTGGTGATCCTCACGGTGCTGTGGGCCGCACCACTGGCGATCGAGGTGCCGGCCGGCCGTGGGCTGGCCGAGCTCGTGCCGTTCCTGGTCGCCTCGGCGCTGGTGATGCTGGCCGGCGCCGACGACGAGGCCCGACGCTCCGGGACCGTGCCGCGGCTCTCGCTGGTGGGCGTCCTCGTCGCCGCCGGAGGGATCGTCGTGGCGGTGTCCGCACCGTGGCTGCTGCCCGGTCACGACCAACCCGCCTGGGTCGCGTTCGGTGCCAGCGACGCCCCCCGCGGCTACCAGCCGATCGTCGACGTCTCCAACCGGCTCGGCTCGCCCGAGGAGCGTGACGTGCTGCGCGTGCGCTCACCCCAGCGCACCTACCTACGACTGGCCGGGCTCGACAGCTTCGACGGCTCGACCTGGCGCCTCGGCCCGCCCGAGGGTGGCACCTACTCCCCGGAACCCGACGCACTGCACCCGGCCACCGACCTGCTGCCACCGGAGCAACCAGCGGCCTCGACCCAGACCTTCGAGGTCGAGGTCGACGTGCTGGAGCTCGAGAACATCTACGTGCCCCTGCCCTACCAGCCGATCGAGGTCCTCGGGCCCATGCGCGACGACATGGTCTGGTCGACCGACGGCGGCTTCCTGGCCACCTGGGACACCGTGGAGGACGACGACGCGCCGACGGTCGGCATCAGCGAGGGGACGAACTACCGGGTGCGCGTGGCCGAGCCGAACCCGGACTTCGAGGAGCTCGAGGAGGTCAGCTTCGATCCACAGACCGTGAGCGAGCACACCCAGCTGCCGCGCGACTACCCCGAGCTCGGCGAGCTCGCCGAGGAGATCTACGCAGAGGCCGACGCCGATTCGGTGGTCGAACGGGCGCTCGCACTGCAGGACTGGTTCATCGGCCCCGAGGGCGACTTCACCTACGACCTCGAGGTACCCGCGCTCCGCGGTGAGCAGGCGCTGCGCGACTTCGTGCTCGAGGACCGGATTGGCTACTGCGAGTACTTCGCCACCTCGATGGCGGTGATGCTGCGCGAGACCGGCATCCCGGCACGCGTGGCGGTCGGCTTCCTGCCGGGACGGGTCACCGACGAGGCCGCTGACGACGAGGAGCTCACCGAGTTCACCGTCTCCACCGGCGACGCGCATGCCTGGGTCGAGGTCCTCTTCCCCGGCTACGGCTGGATCACCTTCGAGCCGACCCCGCGATCTGACGAGACCCAGCTGCTGCCGCGCACCGACAACCTGGCGCCGACCGAGAACGAGGCCGAGCGGACCGAGGAGCTCGCCGAGGACCAACAGCAACCCGGCCCCGGGGACATCGACCAACAGGTCCCCGACGAGCAGCCCGAGTCCGGCGCCCCGGTCGAGGGGGGCGATGGCACCGACGACGGCTCAGGCTCCGGTGGCGAGGGCAGCCCGGTGACCTGGAGCGTCGTGGTGGCCGGCGCGGGGCTCGTGGTGGCGCTCCTGGTCGTCGGCGTGACGCGACGTCGCGTGACGAGCACGACCGGAACCCACCGTGAGCGGGTGATCGCCGCACAGCGCCGGCTGCTCGCGACCGCAGCACGCAGCGGGCTCGGGCGTCGACCTCACGAGACGATCCGTGAGGTGTTCGACCGGTGGCTCCACGGTGGGCACATCGAGCAACGGCATGCGGCGACCGCCCCGACGGTCCAGGCGGCGGCGTTCGACGGTCCCCTCGATCACGCGAGCGCCGACGCGGCGACGACGCTGCTCGCCGAAGCGGAGGAGCGGCTCAAGCACAGCGTGCCGCGGCGCCGTCGACTGCTGGCGCCGCTGCGATCCGCCGGCCTGGTGCTGCGGCGAGCGTGGGCGCGGCTGTCCGCGCATCGCGCACGTAGCTGACGCGGTAGCGCAGGCAAGCGACAAGGCTGGCGCCCCGAGCTGCCGTGCCCGAGCGATCAGGTCCGCTCGTCGGGTGGCACCGAGACCTGCTCGCCGTCGTCGCGGCGGGTCAGTGCGCTGGCACCGAGGTAGATGCCGATCAGCAGCAGCAACAGCCCGACCCCGCCAGAGACGAGATCCCACGGGCTGCTGAAGATGGCGAGCATCGCAACGGCGATCACGCCCACGGCGATGGCCGCGATCGCCAGCCGCAACCGCAGCGTGCGGGTCAGCGAGCGCGGGCCTCGACGGGTCTTGGCCGCGAAACGGGGGTCCTCGGCGGCGAGCTGACGCTCGATCTCCGCGAGGACGTTCTCCTCGTGCTCCGACAGACCCATGTGGGAGCTCCATCGAGCTCGGCTTCTAGCCTGAGAGTACCGAGCGGCCAGGTGGGGCGCGACCGTTCGTTCGTCCCCGCGCGCCGAGGCGAGCGCTGACGAGCGCTGCGCACGCACCGCCCCCACACACGCGCCTCGTCGTCCGCTCTTCGGCGACCCACGCTGACCGCAGGCCCTGACCGCACGCCCCCTGACCAGACGCCCCCGACCAGTCACATCCGACCAGACACCTCCGACCAGACACCTCCGACCAGACACCCCCGACCAGACGCCCCTGGCCGCACGCGACGATCAGGGCGTGATCGGGTCCGAGCGGCTAACGGCCCTCGAACCGCGGCTCACGTCCCTCCACGCGCGCACCCACGGCCTCGGCGAAGTCAGCTCCCGCCATGAGCTCGAGCTGTGTCGCCGCCTCGGCCGCCAGGGCGCTGCGACGGTCACGGCCCAGGTTCTCGCGCAGCAGCCGCGGTGCACGGCGCACGGCCGCGGGCCCGTTCGCCAGCCGTGCGGCCAGATCGTGGGCCGCCTCCTGCGCACCCTGGTCGGGTAGGTCCAGCTCGGCGAGACCCATGGCACGCGCCTCGCTCGCGGTCACCTCGCGGGCGGAGAGGACCAGCTCGGTCGCCCGGCCGAGCCCGACCAGCTGCGGCAGCCGCCAGCTACCCCCGAGATCGGGGATCAGCCCCCAGGAGGTCTCGAGGACCCCCAGCCTCGCCGAGGGGGCGACCGCACGCAGATGACAGGCCAGCGCCAGCTGGATCCCACCGCCGAGGCAGTGCCCCTCGATCGCCGCGATCACCGGGACGTCGAGCTCCTCGAAGGCGGTGAAGGCCGCCTGCAGACGGGTGATGAACCCCGGCTCCACCCCCTCGGTGAGCTGCGAGCCGAACAGCGCGAGGTCCAACCCGGCCGAGAACGTCCCCCCGCGGCCAGCCACGACCGCCGCCCCGACCTCGTCGTCCTCGGTGATCTGCCCCGTGCGCTCGGCCAGCTGGGCGAACACCTCGAGGTCCATGGCGTTGCGCTTATCGGGACGTTCGATCGTGATGTGGGCGACCCGGTCGACCACCTGGTAGCTGACGACCTCGCTCACGCCTGCCTCCTCGAGCGCCGGCGACGTCACGCGGTTGCCGGCGACGGGCCCGAGCCTAGGAGACTGCTGAAGAAGCCGTCGACGACGCTTCGGTCGGGGCGTAAGGTGGTGGTGGGTCCCGGTGGAGCTCGGACCGAAGAGCCGGCAGACAGGGTGAAGTGCCGGTCGCGCAGGTGGCTTGATGCCGTAGAGACGCCCCTGATTGAGCCAGCCGGGGCCCGCCTGTGCCCTCAGGCGGGGGCCGCCAGCATCCATCGGCCATCCTGGTGGTTCAGGCCGAGGGCCAGCAGCCGTTTGAGGTTGACCGCGGCGGCGCGGTGGGCCAGCCAGAGTCGGTTGCGGTCGATGCCGCGGTAGGCCACCCGTCGGTGGCCTTTGGCGACCAGCCAGGCGATGGTGCGCTCGACCATGGGCCGATGCTGGCGGTAGCGCTGCTGCCAGTCGGGATCGGTGGCGGTCTGCCGGTGGGCGGCGAGCCGTTCGTGCTCGGGATGAATCTTGAGTTTCTTGCCGCGTTTGGCGCGGGTGCAGCGGTGTCGCAGTGGACAGCCGGTGCAGCGTGGCCCGAAGGTGGCGACGCCGCTGTCAGAGATGGGCACGGTGTGGCCATCGGGGCAGGTAGCGGTGCGTGCGGTGGTGTCGATGTCGAAGTCGTCGATGGTGAAGGCCTCCGGCGCGTCGGTCATTGCCCGGGTCGGCCAAGGCTTGATCGTCGGTGTGTGGCCGGCGGCCTCGAGATCGGCCAGCGTGTCGCCTGAGCCGTAGGCGGAGTCGGCCAGCACCTCCACCGGCTCGTCCTCCCGTTCGAGCAGCCCGATCCCGGTGGGCCCATCGGGGGCGTTGCCCGCGGTCAACTCGGCATCGGTGATCAGTCCGGAGTCGGGCTCGACGGCGACGTGGGCCTTGTAGCCATCGGTGTAGGACGAGCGGTTCTTGTGCACATGCCGCGACTCGGGATCCACCGTGGAGACCACCCGGCCTTGGGCGATGCCCCGCGCAATCCGCCAGGTGCCCGGCTGCTCACCCTCTTCGACGTCCTGACCGGCCACCAGCGCCAACAGCCCCACCGCCTCGGCCTGACCCTCGTCCAGCTCGACCTCTTCGAGCGCGGCCAGGATCGTGGTCGCGTCGGCCACCAGCGCGGAGACCAGCGCGGTGCGGGCCTCGACATCGGCCCAGTCGCACTCGGGCTTGCCCGGCCGGCTGTAATCGTGGGCGGCCACCTCCACCTTGGCCGCTGCAGGGACCGCCCGGCGCACTCGACGGATCTGTGCGGCCAGCTGGGTGACCGTGTCCTGGGTGGCCACCGCATCATCAAGCACCGTGGAATCCAACGCCCGCTTCGTAGAGCGCTGCAACAGGCCCGCCTCGGCCACCACATCCCGAACGGCGTCGAAGATCCGCTCCGGGTGCTGCGAGTTGCGTAGCCGGGTGCGCCAGTAGGTCAACGTCGTCGGGTGGAACCCCGCATGGTCCAACGCCAGCCCGGCAGCGACCTTCCACCGGATGTCGCACCGCAGCCGCTCCATCGCCTCCCGGTCCGACAGGCCCTCCAGCGACTGCAACACCATCACCGTGGCCGCCACTGGGGCCGGCACCGACGGCCGGCCACGGCGTGACGGGAACAGATCCGCAAACGTCTCATCGGGAAAGAGCCGGTCGCGATGCTCCGCGAGGAAGGCATACACCGACTCGGGCTCGACCAGATGCCCGACCAGCCCCCCGGCGTCCATCAGCGCCGCGCTGGGATCCGAGCTGCCCTGCACCACCACCTCCTAGAGCGACCAAACGCATTATCGTCAACACGCCGGCTGCTTCCCAGGAAGCACCGCATTGTTCAGCAGTCTCCTAGG
>JBKGZF010000144.1:0-6209 GCA_046545715.1 Nitriliruptoraceae bacterium
GGTTGCCGTACTCGTCGATCAGGCCGGCCTCCAGCGCCTGCTGGAAGGCCTGCTGCTCGGCCTCGAACTGGCTCTCGGACTTGATGTCGATGCGCCAACCGGTCAGCCGGGCCGCCAGCCGGGCGTTCTGGCCCTCACGGCCGATCGCCAGGGAGAGCTGGTAGTCGGGCACGACCACCAGGGCTGTCCCGTCCTCCGGGTAGAGGTAGACGCTCGAGACCTTCGCAGGCGACAGCGCGTTGCCGACCAGCTGCTCGGGCTCGTCGGCCCAGCGCACGATGTCGATGCGCTCGAGCTCGTCGGCGTGCAGCTCCTTCTGTACCGCCCGTGCCCGCTGTCCCGCGGGACCCACGCAGGCACCGACCGGATCCACATCGGCATCGTTGGACATCACCGCGACCTTGGTGCGGTGGCCCGCCTCACGCGCGATGCCACGGATCTCGACCAGCCCCTGCTCGATCTCTGGCACCTCGAGGGCGAACAGCCCCACGACCAGCGCGGGGTGGGTGCGCGAGGCGATGATCTGAGCACCGCGATCCCGGCGCTGAACCTCGATCACGACCGCCCGCGAGTGCGCCCCGTGCTCGAGCCGCTCGTTGGGGATCTGCTCGGCGTAGGGCAGCAGCGCCGTCTGGCGACCGAGCTCGAGGTAGGTCTGGTTGCCCTGGAGGCTGACGGTTCCCGCGATGATGTCGCCCTCGCGACCGACGAACTCGCCGTAGGTGGCCTCGCGCTCCGCCTCACGCAGCCGCTGGAGCAGCACCTGCTTGGCGGTCTGGGCGACGATACGTCCGAAGTCCTTGGGGGTCTCCTGCCACTCGGAGACGATGTTGCCCTCGTCATCGAGCGCCTGCGCGTAGACCGTGACCTCGCCGGTGTTGCGATCGACGCTGACACGGGCCTCGTCACCGGTCGCGTGGACCGAGCGCTTGTAGGCCGAGGCGAGCGCGGTCTCGAAGGCCTCGACCACCGTGAGGAAGTCGATGCCCTTCTCACGCTCGATCTGGCGCAGCGAATCGATGTCGATCTTCACCTCGGGGCCTTTCGGTCGCTCACCATGGGAGCACGACGTGAGCGCGCTCGACCTCGTCCAGGGCGACCACGAGCTCGCTGTCGCCGATGTCGAGGGTGAGGGAATCGTCGGAGACGGAGATCAGCGTGCCGGTGGCCTGTTCGCGGGAGTCCGGCTCGACGAGGCGATCGACCCGAACATCGCGGCCCAGGTTGCGACGGAAGTCGCGCGGGCTGCTCAGCGGTCGGTCGATGCCGGGCGAGCTGACCTCCAGGGTGTAACGACCCGGGATCGGATCCGCGTCGTCGAGGACCGACTCGAGCTCACGCGAGAGCGCTGCGATCGTGTCGACGTCGACCTCGCCCTCGGCGTCGGGGTCGGCGAGGTCGGCCGTGAGCCGCACGAGCCGGCGGCCACGCGGGCCCTTGACGACCACGTCGAGCAGCTCGAGCCCGAGGCGTGAGGCGATCGGTGCAGCGAGGTCACGGACCGTCGCCGAAAGGTCGTCGGTCTCGGCCACGGTCACCTCCTCGCTGGTGGATCTGATCCTGATCGTCCCCGCGCTGGTCAGCGCTGCTGGCACCGGGGCTGGCGCTCACAGCGACGGCCGGCCCCGATGGGCCGGCCGCGTCGGTACGTCTCGGTCGTGCCGATCCCGACGTCCTTCGACGTTGGGACCTTGGTGGCTCACTCCATGACGGGTGCTCCGCAGGCCGAACGCGGCGCAGCGGGCCAACAGGCCCGCCGCCACGGCCGACGTTACCACGCTGGGACGTGACCCGCCACGACTGGCGGGCAGCGCTCCAGCGCGGCCGTGGCACCTCAGCTGACGACGGGGCTCCCCTCGCCGCGCTCCTGACGGATCTGCTCGGCCATCTCACCCGCGAAGTGGACCAGGGCCTCGACGATGTCCTCCTCGCGGACCGTCGCGATCCGCTCGCCGCGCTGGATGATGTCGCCCTTGCCGTTGCCCGCAGCGACGCCGAGATCGGCCTCCCGCGCCTCACCCGGCCCGTTGACGACGCAGCCCATCACCGCGACACGCAAGGGCGCGTCGATGCCCTCGAGGCCGCGCTGCACGTCCTCGGCCAACGTCCAGACATCGACCTGGGCGCGCCCACACGAGGGGCAGGAGACCACGTCGAGCCCACGCTCACGCAGGTGCAGGGACTCGAGGATCTGGATCCCGGCCTTGACCTCCTCGACCGGGTCCGCCGAGAGCGAGACACGGATCGTGTCGCCGATGCCCTCGGCGAGCAGCGTGCCGATGCCGACCGCCGACTTCACCGAACCGGACTTCAGCGGTCCCGACTCGGTGACACCGAGGTGGAGGGGGTAGTCGGTGCGCTGGGAGAGCAGCCGGTAGGTCTGGATCATCGTCCAGGGGTCGGAGTGCTTGACCGAGATCTTGGTGTCGTAGAAGCCGACGTCCTCGAGCAGCCGCACCTCGCGCAGGGCCGACTCGACCATCGCCTCGGGGGTCGGCCCCCCGAACTCCTCGAGGATGGCGTCCTCGAGGCTGCCGCCGTTGACGCCGATGCGGATCGCGACGCCCGCCTCGTCGGCCATCCGACCCAGCAGCGCGACCTTGTCGTGCTTCTTGATGTTCCCCGGGTTGATGCGCACGCCGGCGCAACCCGCCTCGATCGCCATGACCGCGTACTTCCACTGGAAGTGGATGTCGGCGATCACGGGGATCCTGGCGTGCTCGGCGATGTAGGTCAGCGCCTCCGCGTCCTCGCGACGTGGGACCGCGACCCGCACGACGTCCGCACCTGCCGCCTGCGCCGCGGCGATGGCCTGGAGGGTCAGGTCGGCCTCGTGGGTCGGCGTGACCGTCATGGTCTGGACGCTGATCGGCGCGTCCCCACCCACCTCGAGGGGGCCGAGGCGGATCTTGCGGGTGGGGCGACGCTGCGGTCCGTCCACGGTCGCAGCACCGCTGCCATCAGCGGCATCACCCGAGAGCACGGGCAGCTGGCCTGGTGCGGTGACCACGACGGGCTCCTGGCGAGGGGGTGGTAACGAGGTTCGTAGCGGAGGGTAGCTCCAGGTGGGAGCGCATCCCCGGTGTCGGACGGGGTCCGGACCCGGTCACTCGAGCACGGTCGCAAGCCCACCGATCACAGCGAGATCGGATCGACGATGTCCAGCCACAGCGTGGTCACGAACACCACCAGCAGCAAGCCGATAACCGGTACGGCGACCGCGGTGATCGTGCGTGGATCGACCGTGAAGGTCTGCGGGCGTCCCCGCAGCCGTCGCAGCAGGTTGCCGAGCTTCTCGACCCCGAGGACGGCGAGGTGCCCGCCGTCGAACGGCGGCAGTGGCACGAGGTTGAAGATGAACAGGATGACGTTGAGGAAGGCGAGGATGAACAGCAGCGAGTAGACCCCGGCGAGACCCTCGCCAGCGGTCTGTCCCGCGATCGAGGCGATGCCGACCACCGAGACCGCCCCCTCCGGATCGCGCTCCTCGGTCCCCGCCGAGGCCGCGACGAGCTCGGCGATCCCCGACGGGCTGAACACCCGGGCCAGCCCCTCGACGCTCGCTCCCACCATCGGCACGACGCCACCGACCGGATCCTGCTCGCTGCCGATCGCAGCGCGCCGGACCGCCTCGGCACCGCTGAGCCGCTCGGACTCGCTGACCGGCACGAACCCGGCCACCCCGACCGTCTCCCCGGTGCGCTCATCGGTCTGCTCGCTGGGGACCAGCTCGATCTCCCTGGGCTCGCCCGCACGCTCGACGGTCAGCGTCGTCGGCTCGCCCGGCCGCTGGCGCAGCACCTCGCGCAGCTCGAGGAAGTCCTCGGAGCGCAGCTCCTCGACCGCTACGACCTCGTCGCCGGGTTCGATCCCAGCCTCCGCCGCTGGGCTGTCGTCGAGCACCGAGTCCACCTCGTTCGTGGGCTCGCCGGTGGGCAGGGGGATGAACAGGTAGGCCACCAGCAGCAGCACGAACGCGATGCCCAGATGCGTCAGCGGTCCGAACGCGATCGTGCAGGCCCGCTGCCACACGGGACGGTCGTGGTAGAAGCGTCCCTCATCGCCGCGTTCGAGGCGCCAGGCGAGGTCCCCGAGCCGCTCACTGTCCCCGACCTCGGTCAGCAGCACCTGCGAGAGGGTGCGGCGAGCGGTCTCCGGGCCGCCGCCCTCCACGGTCGTGCGGGTTCGCGTGACGATCCGCTCGGCCAGCGCGGGCGGCGTCCCCCGCTCACGCAGCACCTCACGCAGACGCTGCCAGGTGGCTGCCGGGATCACGGCGGTGTCCGCGCCGCCACCAGCCTCGTCCGTCGCTGCCACAGCGCTTCGCTGCCGATCTCGGGCGAGCGCCTCTGGGCTGAAGACCTCGTCGACCACGGGCGGCCGTCGTTCGTCGTAGGGGTTCATGCCCCGGATCGCGACGAAGCCTCCCAGCGGTAGGGCCTTGACCCCGTACTCGGTCTCACCGCGTCGGGTGGACCACAGCGTCGGTCCGAACCCGACGAAGTAGCGGTCGGCGCGCATCCCGAAGAGCTTGGCCATCAGCAGGTGGCCGAGCTCGTGGATGAGCACGGCAAGCAGCAGGAGGACGGCGAAGGCAACGATGCCGAGGGCGAAGGTCATGGCGAGCTCCTCCGGGCCAGGGCCTGCTGCACGAACTCGCGGCCCCATGCATCGGCGTCGAGTACCTCCTCGATCGAGCTCGGCTGCCCCGGATCGGTGGCGGCCCAGGCCTCCAGGCTGTCGGCGACCAGGGCAGGCACGTCGAGCAGCGCGATCTGCCGATCACGGAAGGCGTGCACCGCCGTCTCGTTGGCGGCGTTCAACACCGCTGGGAAGCTGCCACCACGGCGGCCGGCCTCCTCGGCGAGGCCCAAGGCCGGGAAGGTGGCACGGTCCACCGGCTCGAAGGTCAGCTCGGCGGCACGCGTCCAGTCACACGCCACGAAGGCGTGGTCGAGGCGGTCCGGCCAGGCCATGGCCAACTGGATCGGCAGCCGCATGTCCGGCGGCGAGAGCTGCGCGATCGTCGAGCCATCGACGAACTCCACCATCGAGTGCACCACCGACTGCGGATGCACCACGGCATCGATCGCCTCCCACGGCTGATCGAAGAGCAGATGCGCCTCGATCAGCTCCAGGCCCTTGTTCATCAGGGTGGCCGAGTTGATCGTCACCAGCGGCCCCATGTCCCAGGTGGGGTGGTCCAGGGCCTCATCGACCGTGACGGCGGCGAGCTCATCACGGCTGCGACCGCGGAAGGGCCCACCGCTGGCGGTGAGCACCAGCCGGGCGACCTCATCGCGCGCCCCGCCCCGAAGGCACTGCGCGAGCGCCGAGTGCTCGGAATCGGTCGCGATCAGGTGTGACTCGCGCCCGCCCGCCGCCTCGGCGGCGGCGACCACCAACGGGCCTCCCACGATCAGGCTCTCCTTGTTGGCCAATGCCACCGGGGTCCCGTGATCGAGCGCGGCGAGCGTCGGTCGCAGCCCCACCGCGCCGGTGATGCCGTTGACGACCAGGTCCGCGTCACGTGCCGAGAGCTCGGCGACCCCCACCGCGCCCTCACGGACGTCGAGGTGGGGGGCGCGCTCACGCAGCCGGGTGGCCGCGCCCACGTCAGCGAGCGCGATGTCCGTCACGGCGTGCTCGGACGCCTGCCGCGCCACCACCTCGTCATCGCGGCCCGCTGCCAGGCCGACCACCTCGAAGCGCTCGGGATGTGCCGCAGCCACCTCCAGCGCCTGGGTACCGATCGAGCCGCTCGAGCCGAGGATCACCACACGTCGCCGGCTCACGTCGACGACCCCGAGCGTTCGCGCAGCGCGTCGACGCGATCAGCCGCCGCGACCGCGGCCGGCAGGCGGCTGCCACCGCCCAGGGTGTAGCTGGCCAGTAGCTGACCGCAGGCCGCATCGGCGTCACGACCGCGCGTATCGCGGACGGTGACCTCGGCACCGCGCTCGCCCACCCGCGCGACGAAGCGCTGCAACTGCTGGTCGGTCGGCTCGCGCCACTGCACGCCGGGCGTCGGGTTCATCGGGATGACGTTGACGTGCGAGCGCCAGCGGGTGGCGATGCGACCCAGCTCGTCGGCCTGCGCCAGATCGTCGTTGACGTCGCCGATCAGGCACCACTCGATCGAGACCCGCCGGTTGGTGGTGCGCCGGTAGTCGGCCACGGCAGCCTCGAGCTCGGCCAGCGGATGGGTC
>JBKGZF010000145.1:0-6188 GCA_046545715.1 Nitriliruptoraceae bacterium
CGGTGTGGACGGGCCCAACGCTCACCGAGTGGACGGGTGGCCCGAGACGACCAGCGGCAGACGGCCCGGCAAGGGACGGCCCAGCAGGAGACAGCACGGTGACCGAGCGCCTGTACTCGACCGACCAGTACGCCCGCGAGACGCAGGCGACGATCGTCGACGTCGATCCCGATGACGGCCGTGTCCTGCTCGACCGCACGGTGTTCTATCCGGGCGGGGGTGGCCAGCCACCGGACCTCGGCGAGCTCCACCTCGGTGAGGACCGGCTGGCCGTGGCCCGGGTCACCGCCGACGACCGTGGCGTGTGGCACTGGCTGGAGGGCGGCCTGCCCAAGGCGGGCACGGATGTGCGGGCGGTGGTCGACTGGGATCGCCGTTACCGCCTGATGCGCACCCACACCGCGATGCACGCGCTGTGCGGGGTGGTCTGGGAGCGGTTCGCGAGCCCGGTGACCGGAGGGAACATGGAGCCGGGGGTCGGCCGCCTGGACTTCGAGCTGCCCGACTGGGATCCAGAGGCGCTGGGCCCGCTCGAGGAGGAGCTCAACGCCCAGCTCGACCGGGCGCGTCCGGTCGAGATCGCCTTCCTCCCCCGTGAGGAGGCCGACGAGGACCCCTCGCTGATCCGTACCAAGGTCTCGCTGCTGCCGGCCTCGCTGCGCGAGGTGCGGGTGGTCGACATCGTCGGCCTCGACCGTCAGGCCGACGGGGGCACCCACGTGGCCTCGACCGCCGAGGTCGGACCCGTGCGGGTGGTCAAGGCCGAGTCGAAGGGCAAGGGCTTCCGGCGCATCCGCATCGCCCTGGCCGACGAGCAGGACGCCGGCTGAGCGCCGCCGTGATCAGTCCGGGACGCGGCGCAGCACGGTGACGTCGGAGCCGTAGCCGGTCTGGCTGCGCTCCTCGATCCATTCGACGTCGGTCTCGCTGCAGCGGTGGACGGTACGGCCCACCCCGTCGGTGCGTTCCTTGTGGAGATGGCCCTGCAGGTACTCCACGGCGACGTCACCGCTCATGACGTTGAGGACCCGGCACCGGCAGCTGACCACGTCGCCCCCCTACCACTCGAGCGGCTCTCGCAGGGACGGTACCGCCGTAAGGTACGTCGCGGTCGCGGCCGGATGGACGGTGGCGGGACGCTAGGTTCCGGGGACGTCGACAGGAGCAACGATGAGCGAGGTGCGTCCCGCCCGTTGGTGGCACCTGCAGGGCGAGGAGCAGGTCGGACCGATCGGGCTCGAGCAGGCGCGCGAGCTGGTACGTGACGGGACGATCGGCCCCGACACCTACGTGTGGTCCGACGGCATGCCCGACTGGCTGCCGGCGCGGCGGGTGCCGGCGCTGACGCCCCCGCCCGAGCTGCGCGAGCAGCTGCCCGCCTGGAGCTGATGAGGCGGCCGCCCGCCCGCCGCGGTCGGGACCCGGACGGCTGCGGCAGAGCGGTAGGTTCCCGCCCATGGACACCACCGCTACCTCGACGTCCGGTCTGACGACCGGCTCCGCCCTCGACGTGCTGCGGGCCCGCGGGTTCGTGCAGGACGTCACCGACGAGCCCGGCCTGCGGGCCCTGTTCGAGCAGGGGCCGGTGACCTTCTACGTCGGCTTCGACCCGACCGCTCCCTCGCTGCACGCCGGCAACCTGGTCGGGATGATGGCGATGTCGTGGCTGCAGCGCTGCGGTCACCGACCCATCGCGCTCGCCGGTGGCGCCACCGGGCGGATCGGCGACCCGTCCGGCCGGGACGTCGAACGCGAGGTGCTCGACGAGCCGACGCTGGAGCGCCACCTCGCCGGGATCCGCTCGCAGCTGAGCCTGGTGCTCGATCTGGAGGGCGGCGATCTCCGGGAGGGCAGGGACGACTCCAGCGGCTGGCTGGTCGACAACTACGACTGGACGCGTGGGGTGACGCTGCTCGACTTCCTGCGCGACGTCGGCGTCCACGCCTCGGTCAACCAGATGATCGCCCGCGATTCGGTGCGCAACCGGCTCGAGCAGCGCGAACAGGGGCTCAGCTACGCGGAGTTCACCTACCAGCTGCTCCAGGCGTTCGACTTCGCCCATCTGTTCGACGTGCACGACTGCCGGCTGCAGGGGGGCGGCTCGGACCAGTGGGGCAACATCGTCGCTGGGATCGACCTGATCCGGCGCAAGCACGGCGCGCAGGCCTACGGGCTGACCTGGCCGCTGCTGACCACCGCAGACGGCTCGAAGTTCGGCAAGTCGGCCGGCAACGCGATCTGGCTGGATCCACAGCTGACCAGCCCCTACGCCTACTACCAGTACTGGCTCAACTCCGCGGACGCGGACGTGGTGCGCTTCCTCAAGCTGTTCACCTACCTGCCGCTCGCGCGGATCGAGGAGCTCGCCGCCGAGCTCGAGCGCGACCCCGCGGCCCGGGTGGCCCACCGCGAGCTGGCCCGCGAGGCGACCCGCATCATCCACGGCGACGACGGCCTGGCGCTGGCCGAGCGCACCACGCAGGTGCTGTTCGGCGACGAGCCGTTCGCCGGGCTCGACGACCGGGTGCTCGCCACCGCCTTCGAGGGAGCGCCCTCGCTGGAGGTGGCTGCGGAGCGGCTCGGTGGCGAGGGCGTCGGGCTGCTCGAGCTGCTCACCGAGGTGGGGGCGTCCAAGAGCAACGGCGACGCACGTCGGTTGGTCCAGCAGGGTGCGGTCCGCCTGAACAACGCCCGCGTCGACGATCCGCACCGCCGGCTGGGGCGTGAGGACCTCGCCTCGCGGTCGATGCTCGTGCTGCAGGTCGGCCGCAAGCGCCACTACCTGGTCCGTGTCGTGCCCTCGGACTGATCGCATCGCGCGTGGACGCGGCACGGGACGAGGAGGCGCAGGTGGGTCAGCGCTCGCGGGGGGCCGCAGACGTGCCGGCGTGCGCGACGCCCACGCTCGCACGGATCCGCGACCTGCGCTCGGTGTGGGGCCCACCGCTCGAGGTGCCGCTCGGCGAGCACGTGACGGTGCTGGTCGGGCCCAACCGGGCCGGGACCACCTCGCTGGCCTGGGCGATCGCGGCCGCGTTCGACCCCACCTTGCGCTTCGCCCCCGGGCGTGACCTGCCACACGGTCGTCTCGAGCCACGGCCGGGCGTGACCATCGAGCACGCCGGGGGCGAGCTGTTCAGCGTCGCCTTCGATCCCGACGACGGCGGGCGGAGGTCCAGCGGGGACCCGCCGGGCGCGCCGGTGGTGCTCAGCCAGGTCGAGCACACCCCGCGGGACCTGCTGCGTCGCCTGCCCACGGAGCTGACGCGGCCCGCTGGGCGTGGCGCGCTCGCCGAGGCGATCCGGGAGCTCGCCCACGACGTGCTGCCGGAGGTCGCCTCGGTGGAGATCGATGAGCAGCTCACGGTGCGGGTCTTCGACGAGCTCGGCTCGCAGCTGCCGGTCCCTGGCACCCGAGCGATGGCCGCCCTCGCCGTGGTGCGCCACCTCGCCGCCGTGGATCGCCCTGCCTCCCTGGCGGTCGTCGAGGCACCGGAGGCCTTCCTGCACCCCGCCGCTCAGGAGGTCCTCGGCCGCCTGCTGCCGACGCTGGCGGCCGAGACCGGGACCTCGGTGCTGGTCACCACCTCGTCGCCGTTCATCGTGCCACGGACACCCGGTACGCAGGTGGTCGCCCTCGCGCGGGGCGTGCGCGGCCGCACCGAGGTGGTCGGCACGGCCGCGGGCGACCAGACCCAGGCGCGGCTGCTCGGCGGGCTGCTGCGCGACAGCGGTCTCGCCGAGGTGCTCGACCGCGTGGCGGCGATCCCCCCGCGCACGCGCGGCGTGCTGATCGTCGAAGGTGGCACGGACGCGGCCTACCTCCGGCTGGTCGCTGCCGCGCTCGGGCGGGAGCAGGAGTTCGCGGACGTGGTGATCCGACCGTCGGGCGGGGCGATGGGCGCGGCCCTGGCGGCGCTGGTGCTGCGTGCCGAGGTCGACGTGCCGGTCGTGGTGCTGCTCGATCACGACGATCCGGGTCGACGGGCCCGCGACACGCTCGTCTCGCGGTTCGGCTTCGACCGCCAGCGCGAGGTGGTGACCTACGCCGACGTGCTGGAGGGCGGGCCGTTGGGCGTCGAGGCGGAGACGCTGTTCGATCCCAAGCTGCTGCGCCGCTTCGTCGCAGAGCAGGGACCGTCGGCCAGTCACGGCGAGCGTGAGCTGGCCGGGGCACGGCACCCGTCGCTGACCGCCAGCGGCAAGAGCGCCCTGGTCGGCTGGCTGGCCGGGCACGTCCGCCCCGAGCACCTCGACGCCTGGAGGGACCTGCTCGACCTGCTCGCCGAGCGCCTACCACCGTCGGGCTGAGCCCGGACCACGGACGAAGGTCCCATCGGTCCTGGCACTCCGCCCCTCCCGAAGCGGTGGCCGCGGGTGTGGACTCGGGGGAGCGCGTCAGCACCGTCTACGACGCCCACTCGGAGATGTCCGCCACCGCATGCGGACGTCCAACCCGCACCCGACGAGGCCGCCGTGAGCACCCACGCCATGAACCCGCAGGACGCCGACACCTCCCCTGACCAGACCCGCTTCGTGCTGCCGTTCCGCGAGGGCAGCCGGGAGCAGAAGGCGCTGCTGGGAGGCAAGGGCGCGAACCTGGCCGAGATGACCCGCATCGGCTTGCCGGTCCCGCCCGGGTTCATCGTCACCACCGACGCCTGCCGTCGTTACCTGGAGCTCGGCGAGGTCCCCGGCACGCTCTACGACCAGGTCGAAGAGGCGTTGCGCGAGCTCGAGCAGGACAGTGGCCGTGGGCTCGGCGACCCCGAGGCACCGTTGCTGCTCTCGGTGCGCTCGGGCGCGCCGTTCTCCATGCCCGGCATGATGGACACGGTGCTGGACCTCGGCGCGACCCCGGAGACCGTGCCGGGGCTGGTGACCATGGGCGGCGAGCGCTTCGCGTGGGACGTCACCCGCCGTTTCCTCGAGATGTTCGGCTCGGTCGTGCTCGGCGTCGATGGCGAGGTCTTCGACCACAACCTCCAGGCTGCGATCGCCGAGGCGGGGGTGGAGACCGAGCGTGATCTCGAGCCCGGCCAGCTCGAGGCCGTGGCCCATGCCCACCGTCGCTCGATCAGCGATGCGGGCGCCAAGCTGCCCGAGGATCCCCGCGAGCAGCTGCGCCTGGCGATCGAGGCGGTCTTCCGCTCCTGGAACGGCAACCGTGCCCGGGCCTACCGGCGCGTCGAGGGCATCCCCGACGACCTCGGCACGGCGGTCAGCGTCCAGCGCATGGTGTTCGGCAACCTCGACGACCGCTCGGCCACCGGTGTGGCCTTCAGCCGCGACCCTGCCACGGGCGAGAAGGTCCCCTACGGCGACTTCCTCATCGGAGCACAGGGCGAGGACGTGGTGGCCGGGACACGGGCCGTCGAGCCGCTCTCGGTCCTCGGTGACCACTTCCCGGAGGTCGAGGAGGAGCTGCTGGCGCACATCGAGACGCTCGAGCAGCACGAGCGCGACATGTGTGACGTCGAGTTCACCGTCGAGACCGGCAAGCTGTGGATGCTCCAGACCCGCATCGGCAAGCGCTCGGCGACGGCCGCACTGCGCATGGCCGTCGAGATGGTCGACGAGGGCCTGATCGACGAGGTCGAGGCGGTCCGCCGGGTCACCCCCAAGCAGCTCGAGGCCCTGCTCCACCCGCGGTTCGGCCCGGATGCGCCCGAGCCGCTGACCACCGGTCTCGCGGCGTCGCCGGGTGCGGCGGTCGGCGCGATCTGCCTGGACTCCGAGGAGGCCAAGGAGCGCGGCGTCGCCGGCGAGGACGTCATCCTGGTGCGCCCGGAGACCTCGCCCGAGGACCTCGAGGGCATGGTCGCCTCGGTGGGGCTGCTGACCTCCCGTGGCGGGCTGGTCAGCCACGCCGCGGTGGTCGCGCGCGGCTTCGGCAAGCCGGCGGTGTGCGGCGCGAACGAGCTGCGCATCGATGCCAAGGCCGGGACGGTGACCGTCGGCGACACGGTGCTGCACGCCGGTGAGACGATCTCGATCGACGGCACGACCGGCCAGGTCGCCGTCGGCGCGGTCGAGCTCGAGGTGCCGGATGACGACCCGAAGGTCGCCCGCCTGCTCGCCTGGGCCGACGACCAGCGGCAGCTGCACGTCTTCGCCAACGCCGACACCCCCGATGACGCACGGCGGGCCCTGGAGGCCGGTGCGGAGGGGATCGGGCTGTGCCGTAC
>JBKGZF010000146.1:0-6135 GCA_046545715.1 Nitriliruptoraceae bacterium
TCCATGGGCCGGGCTCGGTCGTCCACTTCGACGACCTCGGTGTCTACCGACTGCTCTCGCTGGTCGAGGATCGCGAGGAGCTGCGCTCGTTCGTCACCGAGACCCTGGGCGACCTCTCCCGCGACGATGCCACCAACGCCGACCTGCGACGCACCCTCCAGGCACTGATCGACACCGGCGGCAACGTGGCAGAGGCGGCGCGCAGGCTGCACTTCCACTACAACACCCTGCGCTACCGCATCGACAAGATCGAGGGCATCGTCGGTCCGTTCATGACCGACCCGCGCACGCGGCTCGACGTCCAGCTCGCCCTGCTGGTGCTCGAGATGCGCGGACTCGAACGACGCTGAGCGAACCGGACAGGCGCAGGTGGCCTGGCGATGGCTCGCTGACCTCAGGACAGCAGGGTGATCAGGCCATCGCCGTAGCCATCGATGGCGACCGTCCAGTCGTGGCGCTGGGACGGGCTCGTGGCGAGCTGCGCGAGGTCCTCGGCCACCTCGCCGGGGACCACGGCGAGCTCACGCAGCACGACGTGGGGGGTGGTCGGGCTGTTGAGCAGCCGCGAGCTGACGTTGAGCACCTCGTGGAGGAAGTCGACGAGGTCACCCTCGAGCCGTCCGACCTGCTCGACCTGCTCGCGGGTCTCCTGCGGCGGCATCGCACCGATCGCAGCCGCCGCTCCCAGCGACAGGTCGAGGTCGGTCACGGCGACCGCAGCCGGAGCACCGTCGTCGAACCGGAAGCCCGAGAGGTAGGCGGGGCGCTCGGGGTCGAGCTCGAGATCCGGACCCGGGCGGACCGTGACCGTGCGGCCGAGCAGGTCGGCCAACAGGTCCCGCAACGAGGCCCTGGCGGGCAACGGCGCACGTGCAGCCACGGCGGTGGCTCAGACGGTGCCGGCGAGCGCTTCGTCGAGCGCCTCCGGCGTGAAGGGCTTGCTGACGAGGAACCGCGCCCCGTTGCCCTTGGCGAGCTCGTGCATCTCGGGGGTCGATTCGGAGGTGACGAACCCGAAGCTAGGTGCGTCGCCGGCGTCGTTGAGCGCCTGGAGCAGCTCGATCCCGGTCATCTCCGGCATGTTCCAGTCCGAGATGATCAGGTCTGGCTGCTCGGTCCGTGCGGTCTCGAGCGCCTCCCGCCCGTCGACCGCCTCGAGGATCGTCGCTGTCGAGCAACGCTCGATCGAGGTCAGGGCGCGCTTGACGATGGCCCGCATCGCCTTGCTGTCATCCACGACGAGGATCTTCACGTCGGGTTCCTTCCGCGAGCCGGCGGACCGTGGCCGCCGGCGGTGGTCTACGGACCGTTCAGCTGCTTGCGTTGCGTTCGAGCATGGACACCACGACCAGGTCGCCCTCGCAGTCGAGACCGAGCCGCTCCCGGACCACCGCACCGGGCACCGACACCTGGTAGTCGCGTCCGCTGGTCACCGAGGGCAGCGAGAGCGTGCAGCTGCCCCTGAGCGCCGACTTGACGTTGCCACCGGTCATGTTGGCCAGCTCGCCGACCGTGTCGACGACCTCCTCGTCGGTGACTTCGTCGCCCGCCATGGCGAACATCGCCTCAGCGGCGCGCTGGGCGAGGCGCTCGGGCAGCTGCAGGCTGACGGCCCCCTCGAAGTCGCCGGCGATCTGCACGACCCCGGTGACGACCCGCTCGTCCGGCTCGAAGGTGTCGACCGCACGGTGGCCGTCGAGCGGCAGTCCGAGGATCGCGCCCCAGATCTCGCCGGTGATGCGGTCGAGCCGTACCCCATCGGGCCGTACCCCATCGAGCCGACCCCCATGGAGTTGGACCTCGTCGAGCTGCATCTGCTGCCTCCTCCACCGGCTCAGCGAGGCCGGTAGGTCGTCGCGCCGTCGGTGACCACCCGCTCGAAGCGGTCATCGAGGTTCAGGGTCGTCTCCGAGGTCCCGAGGATGAGATGACCGTCACGCCGCAGGACGCTGCGACACCGCTGCAGGATCTCGCGCTTGGTCGCAAGGTCGAAGTAGATCAGGACGTTGCGCAGCAGCAGGACGTCGACCTGCGGGACGAACGGCCACGGCTCGGCGAGGTTCAGCGCCCGGAACTCGACCATCTGGCGCAGGGGGTCGCAGACGCGCCAGTCCGAGCCCTCCCGTACGAAGTGGCGGGCCAGGCGTTCGGCCGATACGCCGCGGTTGACCTCGTACTGGGTGAAGCGTCCGGCTGCTGCCCGTCCCAGCATGTCGGCCGAGAGGTCGGTGGCGATGATCCGGACGTTCCAGTCGCGGACCACCTCGGGGAAGCGCTCGACCAGCAGCATCGCCACGCTGTAGGGCTCCTGGCCGCTCGAGGCCGCACCGCACCACACCGTCAAGGCCTGCTGCGAGCCGCGTCGCTCGATCAGGGCTGGCAGCAACGAGCGTTCCAGTGCCCGCCACACGCCTGGATCGCGGAAGAAGCTGGTCTCGTTGGTCGTCATGGCCTCGACGACCACATCACGCAGCTGACCGCTGTGGTCACCGCGCATCCGGGCGATGAGCTCACCGAGGTCGCCCGAGCCGGTCCGGCGCACGATCGGCGCCAGCCGTGACTCGACCAGGTAGGCCTTGGTGTCATCCAACACGATGGCGGAGCGCTCACGCACCACCTCACGGACGTAGGCCAGATCGGCCGCGCTCAGGCTCATGCCGGCACCTCGGTCCGTCCACTGCCACCGGCAGCGACGCGACCGCCGATGCGCGGTGCGATCTCGGCGAGCGGGAGCAGCTCCTCGGCCAGGCCGGCCTCGGCGACCGCCCCCGGCATCCCCCACACCACCGAGGTGGCATGGTCCTGGGCGAGGACCGTGCCGCCGGCCTGCCGGATCCTCTCGGCGCCCTTGAGGCCGTCGGCGCCCATCCCGGTCAGCACGACGGCCAGCGTGTGGCCCTCGAAGGCCGCGGCGGCGGAGCGGAACAGCACGTCGACCGAAGGGCGGCAGGAGTTCTCCGGCGGTGCGTCGCTCAGCCGTGTGACCACGTCCGCTGGAGCATCGCCGCTGACCTCCAGATGGCGCCCGCCCGGGGCGATCAGGACCTCGCCGGCAGCGAGAGGCTGGCCGTCACCGGCCTCGCGCACCCGCAACGGGGTCTGGGTGTCCAGACGTTCGGCGAGCAGGCGGGTGAACATCGGCGGCATGTGCTGCACGATCAGCACGGGAGCAGCCAGGTCCCGCGGCAGGGCAGGCACCAGGCGCGCGAGCGCGTTCGGACCTCCGGTCGAGACGCCTAGCACCACCACCTCGACCCGGCCTCTCGACCGTGGGGCGCGCTGCGCCGCCAGCTGCGACGTCGAGGTGGCAGCTCGCGAGGTCTCAGCGCTCGAAGGGGTGGCTGCCGAAGCGGTGGCTAGCGACGTCCCCGGCGGCGATGCCGTGGGTGCGCCGCCGCGTTCGTGCCGGCCCGTCAGACCGCGGACCTTGGGCATGAGCTCCTGGCGGATGCGAGCCTTGGCCTGGGTCAGGCTGCCGACGTTGGCCGGCTTGGTGACGTAGTCGTTGGCGCCGTTCATCAGCGCCTCCATCGTCACCGACGCGCCGCGCTCGGTGAGCGTGGAGAACATGATCACCGGCAGGGTCGGGTGGGCGGCCCGCAGCTGCTTGAGGGTCGTCAGCCCGTCCATCACCGGCATCTCGACGTCGAGCGTGACCAGATCAGGACCCAACCGCTCGACCTGCTCGAGGGCGGCCCGACCGTTCGACGCGGTGCCGGCCACCTCGAGGCCGGCCTCGCCGTCCAGCAGATCGGTGATGATCTTGCGGACCACCACCGCGTCGTCGACGACCAGCACCCGTGCGTTGTCCATGGGTTCCCCTTCGGCCCCGCAGGCGACCGGTCGCGCGAGGTTGGTTCAGGCTGCTGCGGGCAGCTCCACGGCCCGGTCGGTGTCGAGCACCAGCAGCAGCCGGTCGGGCAGCTTGTATGCACCGGTGATCAGCTCACGTGCGACGCCCTCCAACGTCTCGGGGGGGCGCTCGAAGTCCTCGTCATCGACGTCGACGACGTCCCCGATCGCATCGACGAGCAGGCTGAGCTCGCCGGCGGCGGTGCGCACCACGATGTTCATCGGCTGGTGCTCCGCACCGGGCTCCGGCAGCTCCAGCCGCCGGCGCAGGTCGAGCGCCGTGACGATCTGACCGCGCAGGTTGATCAGCCCCCTGACCACCGGATCGGCGAGCGGCACCTTCGTCAGCGTCTGGGAGCGCATCACCTCCTGGACCCGTTCCACCTCGATCCCGAAGGTCAGATGGGCGAGCTGGAAGCTGCAGTACTGGTTCGACATGCTCACACCCCCACCAGGTCACTGGTCACGAGGTCACCGGAGAGCAGGGCATGGATGTCGAGCACGTCGGTGATCCGGTCGTGGAACACGGCCGAGCCGAGCACCCCGAAGCCCCGTGTCGCCTCGTCGAGCACGACCTCCTGCTCGATGATGTCGACGAAGCGCTCGACCACGAGTCCGACGGTGTGCCCCTCGATCCGGTGGACGATCACCGGCAGCTGCGCGGGGGGATCGAGCGGCCCCGGGGCGCCGATCAGATCGGCGAGCCGGCGCAGCGGCAGGATGTCGCCGCGGTACTGGACGACCTCCCGGCCCCCGGCCAGCTCGATCGAGTCCGACGGCAGCTCCTCGAGCCGTTCGACCTCGGAGAGGGCGATCGCTGCACGGCGTCGCTCACCGACGTCCACCAGCAGCAGGGTCCTGCGCTCGCCACCGTCGTCCGCTGCTGGCTCGCCCTCCGTCTGGACGCTGCGCTCGGCGGCCTCCGACATCACCCGTGCACGCTGGGCGATACCGAGGACGTCGAGGATGAGTGCGACCCGGCCGTCGCCCATGATGGTCGCTCCGGAGAAGAGCGTCGCCTCCTTGAGGTGTGAGCCGAGCGGCTTGACGACGATCTCCTCGGTGTCGTGGATCGCGTCGACCACCAGACCGAAGCGCTGGCCATCGGCGTGCAGCACGACGATGTTGACCGCCTGCCCGCTGCGGTCGCACCGATGTCCGAGCTCAGCGGACAGATCGACGATCGGCAGTAGACGACCACGCAGTCGGTAGACCGGTGCCCCGTGGACCATCTCGATCGCGTGGTCGGCCTCGTCGGCCTCGAGCCGCACGAGCTCGATCAGGCTCAGCTGGGGGATGACGAACCTGTCATCGCCGCTGGCGACCATCAGGCCCGGGACGATCGCCAGCGTGAGCGGGATCTTGACCTTGAAGCTGCTGCCCGCGCCCGGCTCGGTCTGGACGTCCACCGTGCCGCCGATGCGCTCGATGTTGGTGCGCACCACGTCCATCCCGACTCCTCGGCCGGAGACGCTGGTCACCTGCGAAGCGGTCGAGAACCCGGCCGCGAAGATGAGGTTGACCGCCTCACGGTCGCTCATGCGTTCGGCCTGCTCCGCGCTGACCACGCCGGCCTGCACGGCCTTGTCCCGGACCGCGTCTGCCCGGATGCCTCCACCATCGTCGATGATCTCGATGTTGACCTGCCCACCCTCGTGGAAGGCACGCAGCAGGAGCTCGCCCTCCTCGGGCTTGCCGGCCGCGGCTCGGTCCTGCGGCGCCTCGATGCCGTGGTCGACGGCGTTGCGGACCAGGTGGGTGAGGGGGTCCTTGATGGCCTCGATGATGGTCTTGTCGAGCTCGGTGTTCTGACCCTCCATCGCCAACCGGACCTGCTTGCCGCAGGAGACCGACAGGTCGCGGACCACCCGCGGCAGCTTGTTCCAGACGTTGCCGATCGGCTGCATCCGGGTCTTCATGACCCCTTCCTGCAGCTCGGTGGTCACCAGGTTGAGCCGCTTGGACGCGTCGGTCAGATCGTCCTCGGTGTCGCCGTCGACGAGCTGCACGAGCTGGTTGCGGGTGAGCACGAGCTCGCCCACGAGGTTCATCAGGTCGTCGAGCAGGCCGACGTCCACCCGGATCGAGGTGTCGGCCACGCTGCTGCCCGATGCGGTCGCCTGCTGCTCCGCGGCGGCCTCGACGGCCTCCTTGGCTGCCCGACCATCATCGACCAGGATCTCCCCGAGGCGTCGGTCGTCGCCGAGCTCCTGCTGATGGGCAGCGATGGTGATGTCGTCGGCGCTCGTGGAGCCTGCTTCGACGAGGATCTCGCCGAGCCGT
>JBKGZF010000147.1:0-6118 GCA_046545715.1 Nitriliruptoraceae bacterium
GGGCGGCGACCGCTGTGGCACCGGCCGGTTCGACCACCAGCTTCGCCCGCTCGAGCAGCAGCACCACCGCATCGGCCAGCTGCTCGTCGGTGACGGTGACCACCTCGTCGACGAGCCGGTCCACGTGCGGGAGGGTGAGCTCCCCCGGCCGCTTGACCGCGATGCCGTCGGCGATGGTCGTCGGCCCCTCGCTCTGGAAGGTGATCGGCCGACCGGCCTCCAACGAGCTGCGGTAGGGGGCGCACGATGCGGCCTGGACCCCGACGATGCGCACGTCGGGACGCAGCGCCCGCAGCGCGACCGCGATCCCCGAGAGCAGCCCGCCGCCGCCCAGGCAGACCACCACCGTGCTCGCTTGGGGGACCTGCTCGGCGATCTCCAAGCCGACGGTGCCCTGTCCGGCGATGATGTCGCGATGGTCGAAGGGGTGGACGAAGGTCCGGCCCGTGTGCCGCGCGTCCTCCATCGCGGTCGGCAGGGTCTCATCGAGGTTCGCGCCGCTGAGCTCCACCTCGGCGCCGTAGGCCGCGGTCGCATCGACCTTGGGCAGCGCCGCCTCGACCGGCATGTAGACCGTGGCGGGCACGCCCTGCATCGCGGCGGCGAGGGCCACGCCCTGCGCGTGGTTGCCCGCGGAGGCGCAGACCACCCCCTTGGCGCGCTCGTCGTCGCTCAGGTTGGCGATGCGGTTGTAGGCACCACGCAGCTTGAACGAGCCCGCCCGCTGCAGGTTCTCGCACTTGAGCGCCACCTCGGCGCCGACGAACCCGCTGATCGCCCGCGAGTGCTCGACCGGGGTGCGCTGCGCGATCCCCTCCAGCCGTGACGCGGCAGCACGGACCTCGTCGATCGTCACCAGCTCCATGAGCGCTCCCGACGCCGCCGACGGTGTGACCGTAGACGAGGTGGGCGCCGCGGCGTGCCTGCTGCGTAGGAGCGCCGCGTCGGTTCCGCCCGGCCGCGTGAGCCACGAGGACCGCTCGTGCAGGTCGCCGGCGCAGGGACCAACCCGCCCCGACTCGCTCGCGGACCCATCCGCGTCCTAGCCTCGCTTCCGAGACGACCGACGTGGTCGCCCGAGCTGAGGAGCGGATCACCATGGCTGAGCAGTTCCGGACCGCACGCGACACGATGGGCGAGATGCAGATCCCGGCCGACGCGCTGTGGGGCGCCAGCACCCAACGGGCGGTCGAGAACTTCCCGGTCTCCGGCCAACCCGTGCCGGCCGAGGTGGTCCGTGCCCACGCGATGCTCAAGTGGGCCGCGGCCACCGCCAACGTCGAGCGCGGCGTGATCGACGCGCGCATCGCCGAGGCGATCAGGTCAGCGGCCGACGAGGTCATCGCCGGTGAGCTCGACGACCACTTCCCCGTCGACACCTTCCAGACCGGGTCGGGCACCTCCACCAACATGAACGTCAACGAGGTGGTGGCCAACCGCGCCAAGCAGCTGCTCGGCGAGGACCTCAGCTCGACCAGCGTGCACCCCAACGACCACGTCAACGCCTCGCAGTCCTCCAACGACACCTTCCCGACCTCCGTGCACGTCGCGGTCGCCCGCGTCGCCAACAACGACCTGCTGCCCGCCCTCGACCACCTCGCCGCCGAGCTGCGCCGCAAGTCGCAGCAGTGGTCCGAGGTGGTCAAGTCCGGGCGCACCCATCTGATGGACGCGACGCCGGTCACGCTCGGTCAGGAGTTCGGCGGCTACGCACGCCAGATCGAGCTGGGTCGGCAGCGCATCGAGCGGGCGCTCGGGTCGGTGTACGAGCTGGCGATGGGCGGCACCGCGGTCGGCACCGGGCTCAACTGCCCGCCCGGCTTCGCCGAGCAGGTCATCGCGCTGATCGCCGAGCGCACCGGGCTGCCGTTCCGTGAGGCCGAGGACCACTTCGAGGCCCAGGGCTCGCGCGACGCGCTGGTGGAGGTCTCCGGCGCCCTCAAGACCGTCGCGGTCAGCCTGATCAAGATCGCCAACGACGTGCGCTGGCTCGCCTCGGGGCCCCGCACCGGGCTCTACGAGATCCAGCTGCCGGCGATCCAGCCCGGCAGCTCGATCATGCCGGGCAAGGTCAACCCGGTGATCCCCGAGTCGGTGCGGCAGGTGGCCGCGCAGGTGATCGGCAACGACGCGGCGACCACGGTCGGGGGGCTCTCCGGCGAGCTCGAGCTCAACGTGATGATCCCGCAGATGGCCCGCAACGTGATCGAGTCGGAGGAGCTGCTGGCCAACGTCTCACGCATCTTCGTCGACAAGTGCCTGGCGGACACCGTGGCCACGGACAAGGGCCCCGAGACGGTCGAACGCTCGCTGATGCAGGTCACCGCGCTGGTGCCCGAGATCGGCTACGAACGCTCCGCGGGGCTGGCGAAGAAGGCGCTGGAGCAGGACAAGACCCTGCGCGAGGTCGCGCTCGAGGACGGCGTCGACGCGGCCACGCTCGACCGCGTGCTCGACTACAAGCGCATGACCGAGGGCGGGGTGATGTAGCCGGCCGGCGGGCCACGAGGCTGCCGCCGCACCACCCCGTCACCCCGCCGCGCCGCGAGGTAGCACCAGCCGACCGCTGACGGCCGCGTCGTGCTACCTCGACACCCCGCCCGCCGCGAGGCCACGCGTCACGACCGTGCGCGGGCACCTCACGTCACCTGGCGGCGGCCCACCTCACGACGCCGACCCGCTGGCACCGAACCGCCGAACGGCAGGGATCCTCAGCCGGTAGCCGTCGCGCCGCGACCACGGATCTCGTCGGCGACCTGGCGCAGCCGCGACGGCGTGAGGTCCTCGGCACGGAGCACGATGACGTGCCAGCCGAGCGCCCGGAGGGTGCTCACACGGGCCTCGTCGTGGCTGCGAGCCGAGGTCGGAGCGTGGTAGGCGCGGCCGTCGAACTCGACGATCACCCACGCGCTCGGCCAGGCGGCGTCGACGCGTGCGACGAAGCGGCCAGCCGTGTCGCGCACCACGTGTTGGAGCCTTGGCTGGGGCGCGCCGGCGTCACGCAGACCGATCAGACCGAGCACCTCCAGCGGTGAACCGGCCCGATCGACACGGGGGTGGAGCCCAGCGAGGATGCGACGAACCGGGCGGCTGCCACGCGCGCCCGGCCGGCGCAGCAGCTGCTGCGCGAGGTCGTGGACCAGCTGGGGATCACGACGCGCCTGCTCCCACACCCAGCGCTCGAGGGTGGGCTCTGCGACCCAGGGAGCGACGTCCAGCAGCGTGCGGGCGGGCGTGGTGACCGGCAGTGCGTCGAGCACGGTTCGCTCGTCGTCGAGCAGCCCCCTGGCGGTGTGCAGGTTCACCTTCCCGACATGCGCGTGCGCTCCCCGGGGAACGGTCACGTCGGGACGCGGCGGCGAGGTTGCGTCGAGGAAGCCGTGCACCGCGGCCGCCGATTGGTGAGAGACGACCGCGCCAGGCCCCGCAGCAAGCACCACCGCCATCAGCTCGCGTCGCGGCGATGGGCCGTGGAGACCTAGGTCGATCACGTCGCGCTCACGCGGCTGCCAGCACCCCTCGGCGACGCGCCGTCGGATCGCACGGTGGTCCACCCCGGCAGCGGCGAGCTGCGCACGCGTCGCGAGCCCGTACTGGTCCCGGGCGACCTGCACCGCACGCGCATCGAGGTTCGACATGACCGGAAGGTGAGCACGTGCGGACCCGATGCGGTGCACGGAAGCGGCCGCAGCTGTGGACGGCCGCGGCCGGTGTCGATCGATGGCTGGCTGGCACCACCTCGCACCCAAGGCCCCGGCTCCCGCATCGAGGTGACGCCAGCCGACCGTCGATGGCCGTCACGTGCTACCTCGGCGCCAGGGCGGTACCGAGGTAACGACAGACGACCGTCAGCAGCACGCACACGTCACCTCGCGGACGGCGGTGTGGTCGGTGTGGTGGGTGTGGTCGGCGCGGTCGGCGGTGTGGTGGGTGTGGCCGGTGCGGTCGGCGCGGTCGGTGCGGTCCGCTCCCACCGGAATGCGCTCGCGGTGGCCGCTGTTCCCGTACGCATCCCCGGAACTGGAGGCTCGTGGCATGGATGGAAAACGCATCGGACGCGGGGTCGTCGCCGGACTCATCGGCGGCGTCGCGTTCGGGGTACTGATGCAGATGATGGGCATGCTCGACATGGTCGCCGGGCTCGTCGGACAGACCGGTGCGGGTGCCGGGTGGGTGGTCCATCTGGTGATCTCGGCCGTCATCGGTGGGCTCTACGGCGCCACGTTCGGGCAGCGACCGCACGGTTTTGGTGGCGGCAGCGGGTACGGGCTGCTCTACGGGCTGATCTGGTGGGTGCTCGGCCCACTGCTGCTCATGCCGCTGGCGATGGGCATGCCCATCTTCCAGCTCGGAGCGGGACAGGTGCAGAGCCTGATGGGCCATCTGGTCTTCGGGCTGGTCACCGGGCTGAGCTTCGTCGCCCTCACCGGGAGCGGCGCCAAGGCCGATGACCGCATCTCGGTCCACAGCAGGTAGCTCTGACCGACCCGCTCGAACGAGGTAGCAGGAACCAGCCACCGGTGGTCGTCTGGCGCTACGTCGCGGTCTGGCCGACCCACCGTCAGGGATCACTCCGCCGGGAGGTAGTCGTCGGCGTAGTACTCGACGCCGAGGTGGGTGATCTGGTCCTCGCCCATCATCCAGCGCAGGGTGTTCTTCAACTTGGTCTGCTGGATGAAAAGGTCGTGCTCGGCGTAGAGCCCGGGCGCGACCTGGGGCGCCTTGAAGTAGAACGACAGCCACTCCTGGATGCCGCTCATCCCGGCGCGCTGTGCGAGATCGAGGAACAGCGCGAGGTCCAGCGCCAGCGGCGCGGCCAGGATCGAGTCGCGGCAGAGGAAGTCGACCTTGAGCTGCATCGGGTAGCCGAGCCAGCCGAAGAAGTCGACGTTGTCCCAGCCCTCCTTGTTGTCGCCGCGCGGCGGGTAGTAGTTGATGCGCACCACGTGGTGCAGGTCGCCGTAGAGCTCCGGGTAGAGCTCCGGCTGCAGGATCGTGTCCAGCACCCCCAGCTTGGAGGTCTCCTTGGACTTGAAGGACTCGGGATCGTCGAGCACCTCACCGTCGCGGTTGCCCAGGATGTTGGTCGAGTACCAGCCGTGCATGCCCAGCATGCGTGCCTTGAACATCGGGGCGAGCACGGTCTTGACCATCGTCTGGCCGGTCTTGAAGTCCTTGCCGCAGATCGGCACGCCGGCCTCGGAGGCGAACTGCCGCAGCACCGGGGTATCGACGGTGAGGTTGGGCGCACCGTTGGCGAACGGCACGCCCTCGAGCAGCGCCGCGTACGCGTAGAGCATCGAGGGGGTGATGGCCGGATCGTCGGCCTCGATCGCTGCATCGAACGCGGCGCGGTCGGCGTGCTGGGCGCCAGGCTCGACGTACACCTCGGTGGAGGCGCACCAGATCATCACCAGCCGGTCACAGCCGTGGCGCTCGCGGAACTCGCGCAGGTCGTTGCGGATCGCGTCGAGCATGCCGCGCTTGGAGCGGTCGGCCTTGACGTTGGGGCCATCGAGCTTCTTGACGTAGGCCGGGTCGAAGGCCGCCGGCATCGGCTCGATCGCGCGCAGCTCGTCAGCGATCGGCTCGAGGTGACGGGCGACGTCCAACACGCCGGCGTTCACTGCCGAGACGTAGGCGTCGTCCTCGTAGGGATCCCACGCACCGAAGGCGATCTCCTCGAGCCCGGCGAGCGGCACGAAGTCACGGATGAACGGCATCCGCTCGTCGGTGCGCTTGCCCAGCCGGATCGTGCCCATCTGGCTGAGCGAGCCCACGGGGTCGGCCATGCCGCGACGGATCAGCTCGACCCCGGCGATGAAGGTGGTGGCCACGGCTCCGAGCCCGACGCAGACCACCCCCAGCCGGCCGTCCGCAGGGGTGATGTCGGGTGGGGCGGGCGCGCTCAAGTCGGCCACGGGGACCTCCGCGTCGAGGTGGTGGACGCCCGGGAGCAGCGGGCGCCCAGCCGCTCCTGAGCCGCTCCTCCCCTCACAGCCAGCCGGTGAGCCGGGCCAGGCGGCGGGCGTAGGCCACGAAATGGGGCCACGAGATGTCGGGCGGCACGCCGTGGTCGCAGCCGGGGATGTAGCCGCCGTCGCGCACCACGGGGGCC
>JBKGZF010000148.1:0-6115 GCA_046545715.1 Nitriliruptoraceae bacterium
TCGTCACCGTCGAACAGCGACAGGTGCAGGTGCATGGCGTTGCCCCACTCCCCCTCGAGGGGCTTGGGCATGAACGTCGCGTAGACGCCGCGCTGCAGCGCGGTCTCCTTGACCACCAGCCGGAAGGTCATGATGTTGTCGGCCATCGTCAGCGCGTCGGCGAAGCGCAGGTCGATCTCGTGCTGCGAGGGAGCGACCTCGTGGTGGGAGAACTCCACGGGGATGCCCATGCGCTCGAGGGTCGTGATGGCCTGGCGGCGGAAGTCCTGCTGGATGTCCAGCGGGGTCATGTCGAAGTAGGAGCCGCTGTCCAACGGTGTGGTGCTGTCGGCGTCCTCGAAGAGGAAGAACTCCATCTCGGGATGCACGTAGAAGGTGAAGCCGAGGTCGGCGGCGCGCGCCAGGGTGCGCTTGAGCACGTAGCGCGGATCGGCAGCGAAGGGCTGACCGTCCGGGGTGAGGATGTCGCAGAACATCCGTGCGACCCCCTGCTCCTCGGGGCGCCAGGGCAGGATCTGGAAGGTCGAGGCGTCCGGGACCACGAGCATGTCGGCTTCCTGGACGCGGGCGAACCCGTCGATCGAGGAGCCGTCGAAGCCGATGCCCTCGGTGAAGGCGTTCTCGAGCTCCGCCGCGGTGATCGCGACGCTCTTGAGGAACCCGAGGACATCGGTGAACCACAGGCGGATGAAGCGGACGTCGCGCTCCTCGACGGTGCGGAGCACGTACTCCTGCTGTCTGTCCACGACCACTCCTGCTCGCAGGTGCACCACGTCGGTGTCCGGGCACTGCCGACCGCACCGGTGTCGTGGGCATCGTAGTGACCTCGGAGGGGAGGGCCACGGGCGACCCTCCCCTCATCCGGTCACCGCGCCAACCCTCAGCTGCGCGCCAGCTCCGGGTAGCCGGGCACGCCGTGCTCGTGGACGTCGAGCCCCTCGATCTCCTCCTGCTCGGAGACCCGCAGCTGCCCGATCGCCTTGAGCGCCCCGAACAGGACCGCCGAGGCCGCGGCGACCCAGGCGGCCACGCCGACGACGCCGATGACCTGGGCGACGAGCAGCTCGACCCCGCCGCCGTAGAACAGCCCGCCCTCGGTGGCAGCGAGCCCGACCCACAGCGTGCCGAGGACCCCGCAGACCCCGTGCACGCTGACCGCTCCGACCGGATCGTCGATCCGCAGGGCGTCGATCGCAGGGACCGAGATCGATACCAGCACGCCGGCCAGAAGCCCGACCAGCGCCGCCATCGGGATCGCGACCGCGTCAGCGCCGGCAGTGATGCCGACCAGGCCCGCCAGGATGCCGTTGGCGGTCATCGCCACGTCCCACTTGCCGTTGCGCAGACGGGTGTAGACGGCTGCAGCCGCACCTCCGGCACCACCCGCCAAGGCGGTGGTGACCACCACGTAGCCGATCAGCTCACCGTCGAGCGCCAGCACCGAGCCGCCGTTGAACCCGAACCAGCCGAAGAACAGCAGCAGGGTCCCCAGCGCGCCCAGCGCGATCGAGTGCCCCGGGATCGCCCGCGGCTTGCCAGAGCTCGGGTCGTACTTGCCGATCCTGGGACCGAGGAAGCTCGCACCGACCAGCGCGGCGACACCACCGGTCATGTGCACGATCGTGGAGCCGGCGAAGTCGGCGAACCCGAGGGCATCGACCCAGCCTCCACCCCAGGTCCACGCGCCGACGATCGGGTAGATCACGGCGGTCATCACCACCGCGACGGCCACGTAGGCGCCGAACTTCATCCGCTCGGCGACCGCCCCGGAGACGATCGTCGCCGCGGTGGCAGCGAACATCGCCTGGAACGCGAAGTCGATCTCCAGGGTCCCGTCGGGCTCGTAGGTATCGCCGAGCAGGAAGAAGCTGTCGGTGCCCACCAGCCCACCGACCTGCTCGCCGTACATCAGGCCCCAGCCGATGGCGTAGTAGACCAGGATCCCGAGGCTGATGGTCATCAGGTTCTTGCCGATGATGTTGGCGGTGTTCTTCTGCCGCGTGAAGCCCGCCTCGAGCATCGCGAAGCCGGCGTGCATGATGAACACGAGCACCGTTGCGACCATGAGGTAGAGCACGAGCGTGGCCAGGGCGAGCTCATCGACCCCCATCGTGTCCTGTGCTGCTGCAGGTGCGCCCACGAGCAGCACGAGTGCGGCGGTGATCACTCCAAGCTTGGTCAGTCGTTTCACGTCCACCCTCCGCAGATGTCGGTTCGGCTCGGTCGGATCTGCCCGGCACGCCCCCGGACCTCGCTGGGGGGTGGACCTCGGTCCTGCCGGTAGGGTGAGCGACGCTACGTAGCGGCGGTTTCCCCGCCGTTGAGCCATCGTTTCAGCCTCGTTTCGAGCCGCGAACCCCAGCCGGGGACGGGCGGGAGAGGACCGTTGATGCAGCTACGGGTCGCACTCGGACAGATCGGGGCCCGTGTGGGTGACATCGACGGGAACCTCGAGCGGATCCTCAAGGCCTGGCGGCGCGCCGCGGAGCTCGACGTCGATCTGATCGTGTTCACCGAGCTGACCATCACCGGCTACCCACCTGAGGATCTCCTGCTCAAGCGCGAGTTCGTCGACGCCAACCTCGCCGCTCTGCGGCGCCTCGCCTCGTCGGGACCGTCGGGCACGACCGCGCTGGTCGGCTACGTCGGGGCGGGCGAAGGCGATGCCACCGACACCGCCCACTGGGACGTGGCTCTGGCAACCCGTGACCTGACCAACTCGGCAGCGGTCCTGCGCGACGGTGAGATCGTCACCGACTACGACAAGCTCCGCCTGCCCAACTACGGCGTCTTCGACGAGGCCCGCTACTTCACGCCTCGGGACGCACCCTGTGTGATCGAGGTGGCTGGCGTGCCGGTCGGGGTGACCATCTGCGAGGACCTGTGGACCGAGGAGGGCCCGGTCCAACGAGCCGTCGGTGCCGGCGCCCGGCTGGTCGCCAACCTCAACGCCTCTCCCTATCACCGTGGCAAGCGCGAGGACCGCGAGGCCTGGGCACGTCATCACGCCCTGCGTGGCCGGACCCACCTGCTCTACACCAACGTGGTTGGCGGACAGGACGAGGTGGTCTTCGACGGTGACTCGATGATCCTCGCTCCGGACGGCGAGGTACTTGCACGCGGGGCCCAGTTCGATGAGGACCTGGTCATCACCGACCTGCTCATGGTGGACGAGCCAGCAGCAGCGCAGCCCGGAGCCGACCGGCCCGGAAGCGGCCAGCCTGCGGCCAGCGAGACACCGCGCACCCCGCTGCCGCCGACCGTCCCCGCAGCACGTCTCGATCCGCTCGCCGAGGTCTGGCATGCCCTGACCCGGGCGACGCGTGACTACTGCCACCACAACGGCTTCGAGGAGGCCATCGTCGGCCTGTCGGGCGGCATCGACTCGGCGGTCACCGCAGCACTGGCGGTCGACGCGCTCGGCTCCGATCACCTCCTGGGGGTCGCGATGCCCTCGCCCTGGTCGAGCCAGCACTCCCTCGAGGACGCGTCCGTGCTGGCCACGAACCTCGGGATCGCCTACGAGCAACGCCCCATCACCGCACCGTTGGAGGCAGCGAGCCAGCTGCTCGGCGATCTGGTGATCACCGGGTTCGACCGCGATGACGGCCGCGAGCCTGGCACCGCCTACGAGAACATGCAGGCGCGGCTACGGGGCCTGATCCTCATGACCCTGTCCAACGAGCGTGACGCGATCGTGCTGACCACCGGCAACAAGTCGGAGTACGCGGTCGGCTACGCCACCCTCTACGGCGACATGGTCGGCGGCTTCGCTCCCCTCAAGGACGTCCCCAAGCTGCTGGTCTACGACCTCGCACGGTGGCGCAACCGCGAGCGCGCGACCATCCCACCCACCACCATCGACAAGCCGCCTTCAGCCGAGCTCCGACCTGGCCAGTTCGACGACGACTCCCTGCCGAGCTACGACGTCCTCGACGACATCATCACCGCCTATGTCGAGCTCGATCTCGGCATCGAGGCGATCGTCGCCCGCGGCCATGCGGACGCGCAGGTGCGCCGGGTCGTGCGTCTGGTCGATCGCGCGGAGTTCAAGCGGCGACAGGCACCGCCGGGCCCGAAGATCACCGAGCGGGCGTTCGGCCGCGACCGCCGCGTCCCGATCACCAACGGCTGGCGTGGCTGAGCCTGCGCAGCCCACAGGCACGAGGCACGACCGGTCCGGGCCGGCAGCGAGCACGGCGGACCGGCTGCTCAGGCACCGCCACCGGCCATGGCCGGCGCCGGGCGGGCGGCGAGCCGGCGCGGTCGACTCCACACCACCGCAGCCGCCACCAGCACGGCCACCCCGAGGAACGCCACGGTCGGGGACAGCGCATCGGCCGTCGCCCCATTGAGGCCGGCCGCCAACGGACGCGACCCGAGGAACGCCACCGACCACAGGGCCATCACGCGCCCACGCAGCTCGTCGGGCACCCGCTCCTGGAGCTGGGTGCTCATGCTGGTCAGTGCCATGGTCATGCCAGCACCCCCGACGACGAACGCGGCGATCGCGGCGGTCGGTGTGGGGCTCACCCCCGCCGAGGCGATCCCGAGCGCAAGCAGCACGAGGCCGGTCACCCCCAGCCGTGGCAGGCCGAGGCGTCGGCGCAACGGTGTGAGCCCCGCGAACGCCAGCCCCGCACCGACGCCGAAGGAGGAGGCGAAGGGGCCGACGAACCGGGATCCCTCCCCGAACGCCGCCGACAGCGATGGCGTCAGGGTGATCACCGGGTCAGCCCCCACCCCGATGGCAGCCACGCCGACCAGCAGCAGCAGGATGGCCCGATCCTCGCCCAGGTAGGCGATGCCGGCCCGCACCCGTGTGTCACGCCCTTCCGGCGTGGCCGGACGCGAGCGGATCCTGAGATTCATCAGCAGCACGGCGAACAGCAGGTTGCTGGCCGCAGCGATCCCGAAGGCCGTCGCCGCGCCGAAGCTCGCCGCGACGAGCGCGCCGATGGCCGGCCCGGTAGCACGTGCCAGGGTGAAGGGCACGCTGTTGAGTGCGATGGCGGTCGCCAGCTCATCCTTGCGCACCAGCGACGGGATCAGCGCGTTCATCGCCGGACCGCCCACGACGAAACCGATGCCCACGACCAGCGCGGTCCCGATCACCGGCCACGGGCCGGGCAGCCCGTCCACTCCGACCAACGCGATCCACAGCGCGAGCCCACCGGAGCCGGCCATGGCGATCAGCCGACCGAGCACCACCTGACGGCGTCGATCACCACGATCGGCCATCGAGCCGGACAACGGCGCGAAGAGCAGCTGCGGACCGAACTGGAGCACGCTCACCAGTCCGACCACGAACGCCGAACCCGACAGCTCGTAGGCCAGGATCGCGGCGACGATGTTGTGGATCCAGATACCGGCTGTGGACAGCAGCTTGCCGACGAAGAACGGCCCGAACACCGGGTCGACCAACAGGCGGAAGGACCCACGTGGTGCGGACTCGGATACCGCTGAGCGACCGGTTCCCGCACGACCGGGCGGCAGCTGGTCGACAGCCTGCTCACCCCTCATGCCGATCCCTCCAACTCGTCGAAGCCCGCCTGCAACCGCTCCAGATGGCCAACCAGGTCATCGAGATCGTCCGGCGACCAGTCCGAGGTCACCTCAGCCAGCAGCTCACGTCGGCGGTGTGTCGCGGTGTCGAGCAGCGCCTGGCCCGCGGGCGTGAGATGCAGACGCGTCCTGCGCGCATCATCCACGCAGGTACGCCGCTCGAGCTCACCACGGGCCACGGCGCGATCGACCATCCGGCTGGCTGTCGAGGGATCGACCGTCAACACGTCAGCGACCGCACCGATCGACGGTGGCTCGGACGCACGCTGGACCACCCGCAGCAGTCGCAGGATGCCCAACGGCACATCCTGCGGTAGGCCCGCCAACAGCCGCTGGCGGTAGCCGGGGCGCAGCAGGACGCGGCGGATGCGGGTCAGCGCCTCATCGAGCTCATCGAGCAGCACCGCGCGCCCGTCGCCACCCCGGTCACCGGGATGGGCGGGGCTGGGAGGCGTTGGCTCGGTGGCATGCGGAGCGGAGATCGTCACGTCGTCGCTCATAGGCTCATGTGGCGGGGCTCATGTGGCGGGGCTCATGTGCCGCGGCTCAT
>JBKGZF010000149.1:0-6114 GCA_046545715.1 Nitriliruptoraceae bacterium
GGACGAGCAGGGGCGCGCTCGACCGCCTCCTCGACGCGGCCGGCGTCGAGGTGGATGACCTGCTCGGTGCCGCGCGTGAGCACGCATCGAGCGCGGTGGCCGAGGGCACGGCGCTGGTGGACCGCTTCCTCACGGGCCCGGTCAGCCGCGCGCAGCGCTGAGGCCGGCCGCGTCCGGACCACGGTCCCGCCTACCCCCCGGCGACCGCCGGGACGATCGAGACCGTGTCCTGCGGCCCCACCTTGGTGTCCAGGCCAGACTGGAACCGTACGTCCTCGTCGCGCACGAAGACGTTGAGGAAACGGCGGAGCTCGCCGGCATCATCGAGCAGTCGCTCACCGAGGCCGGGGTGGGCCCCGTCGAGGTTGGCGATCACCGAGCGCAGGTCGTCGCCGTCGACGGTGACGACGGCCTGGCCATCGGTCAGCTTGCGCAACGGGGTGGGGATACGGACGTCAGGCACGTATGGCTCCTCTCGGGTCGCCGGCGGACGGCAGGGGGATCGGGTCGGTCAGGTCGATAGCACGCGGTCGAGGTCGGACAGCGACGGTGTGGTGCGGTGGGTCGGTGTGGCACCGTCGGCCACCGCCTCGATCGTCTTGTGGCCGAGCCCGGTGATCACCGCGACCAGTCGCTCGTCACGGCCGAGCAGGCCAGCCTCAGCGAACCGCTGCAACGTGGCGACGGTGACCCCGCCGGCGGTCTCGGCGAACACGCCCTCGGTCGCGGCGAGCGTGCGGATGCCCGCGACCACCTCGTCGTCGCTGACGTGTCCGATCACCCCGTCGGTCGCCGCGGCGACCTCGAGCGCGTAGCGACCATCGGCGGGGTCTCCGATCGCTAGCGATCGGGCGAGGGTGTCGGGCCGCTGGGGCCGGACCTCGAGGCTGCCGCGCTCGTAGGCCTCAGCGATGGGTGAGCAGCCGGTCGCCTGCGCACCGCTCATGCGCGGCTGCGTCCCCGTGTCGAGGAGCCCGTAGGTGGCCAGCTCACCGAACGCCTTGTGGATCTTGGTGAACATCGCCCCCGAGGCCAGCGGCGCAACGACGTGGTCGGGCAGCTGCCAGCCGAGCTGCTCGGCGATCTCGAACCCGATCGACTTCGACCCCTCCGCGTAGAACGGCCGTAGGTTGATGTTGACGAAGCCCCAGCCACGCACGTCGGCGGCCTCGGCGGCGAGCCGGTTGACCTCGTCGTAGTTCCCGTCGACGGCGACCACCTCGGCGCCGTAGATCACCGAGCCGACGATCTTGCCCCGCTCGAGGTCGGCGGGGATGAACACCACCGCGCGCATCCCCGCCGCGGCAGCGTGCGCGGCGACGGCGTTGGCGAGGTTGCCGGTCGACGCGCACGCCACGGTGTCGATACCGAGGGCACGGGCGGCAGAGATCGCCACGCTGACCACACGATCCTTGAACGATCCTGAGGGGTTGCGCGTATCGTCCTTGAGCCACAGCTCACGGACCCCGAGCCGCGCGGCGAGCCGCGGTGCGGGACGCAGCGGCGTGGCACCGGCCGCGATGTCGATCCGGCTCGCGGGATCGTCACCGAGCACCGGGAGCAGATCGCCGTACCGCCACAGTGAGTCGGGGCCGGACGCGATCGACGCTCGCGAGACGCGCGCCGCGATCCGCTCCTGGTCGTAGACCACCTCCAGTGGCCCGAAGCACCACGAGCACACGTGGGTCGCCCCGAGCTCCTCGGGCTCGCCGCACGCACGACAGGCCAGCCCGGTCACGGTGGGTTCGAGCGGGCGGCGCAGGGCCCGGTCGAACGGTTCGGTCGGCGCAGGTGGGGCCAGTGGCATGTGGGGATCCTGTCCTCATCGTCTCCGTCGTGCGGCTAAGGCCGCCGAACGACCGACGGCCTCCCCGTCGGGGAGGCCGGACGCTGAGGGCTGGGCGAAGCACCCACGCTCATCGACCGCGCCGTGACCGACGGATCCGGGTTTGGCACCTTCCCCTCGGCGCCAGCCGTGCCGCGTGCAGCAGCGTGCGGACGGCGTCGAGCGGGGGTTGCCGAGGTTTCGCGGGGCCCGAGCCCTCCACCTCTCTGGATGAGCAACCAGTCCGGGGACCGTGCCAGTCCCATCGCCGAGGTTCACGGCCAGAGGTTGCAAACCGTGCGAACCGGGGTGACGGTGTCAGGCCCGACCCAGGGCCGAGCGTCGTGCCGGCTCGACGACCACTCGTAGACCGCTCGTAGACCGCTCGGTGGCGGCCGGTACCAGCCGACGGGTAGCACGGCGAGGCGGCCCACGACCACTGCACGTCACTATCGGTGACGCAGCGTGACGGCCCGTGCGCTCGAGGGGTACGGTGCGCCTGCGCCCCCTCATACGCACGTGCAGGGCGGGCGGGATCGGAGGGTAGATGTCGCAGCGGCAGACCGTGCTCGTCGTCGACGACGAGCCCGACGTGCTCCTGCTGTGTCGGGTCAACCTCGAGTTCGAGGGCTACGAGGTGCTCGAGGCGGCCGACGGCGAGGCGGCGATGGCGCTGCTTCGCGATGCGCGTCCCGACGTGGTGCTGCTCGATGTCATGATGCCCAAGATGGACGGTTGGCAGGTCCTCGCCGCGATCAAGGCGGACGCGGACCTCGCCGACATCCCGGTGGTGATGCTGACCGCCAAGGTCCAGGACCAGGACCAGATCCGTGGCTGGTCACAGGGCGCCGCCGACTACATCACCAAGCCCTTCTCGCCCCTCGCGCTCTCGCAGGTGCTCCAGGACGTGCTGGCGACCGATCCAGCCGAGGAGGAGCGACGTCGCCGCATGATCCTGGAGAAGCTGCAGCTGCTGCAGGACTCCTGACGCTGCCACCTGGGCGGCTGACCGGAAGCGGGCTGATCAGCCGCGGTCAGCACCGACGACCACGTGCACCGCGACCTCCTCGGAGAGCGTCCCGGGCTGTGCTTCCACCTCGGCGGCATCGATCTCCGCGGCGACCTGACGGGCCGCGTCCTGGTTGCCGCTGGTCCACAGCACCGTAGTCACCTCGTAGCGCAACGCCGGGTTCTGGGCGACCACGTCGTAGCCAGCGGCGGTGAGCTGCTCGGCGACCGCATCGGCCGCGGCACCGCCATCCTGCTGGTAGCCGTCGAGCACCTGCACGCTGATCTCACCGGGGTCGATCGACGCGGCTGCGTCGCCGGCCTCCTCGGAGCCTTCGTCGTCGGGCTCAGCCTCCTGGTCCTCGCCAGCGCCGTCGGATCCAGGCTCGTCCTCGTCGTCAGCCCCCGCCGCACCGTCCGAGGCCGGCTCGTCCTCGTCGTCCTTGGCCTCGTCAGCATCGTCAGGATCGTCGGCGTCCGGGCCGTCGGTGTCCGGCTGCTCGGCCTCGCCCTCTTGCGTTCCCCCCGTCGCTGAGGAGCCATCGTCCGGCTCGGCGTCGTCGGGGTCGTCGCTCCCGGCCGCGGGATCGTCGCCCGATCCCCCAGCGAGCAGGTCGGTGTCACCGAGCGAGCCGACCACCTGGAAGGCGATCGCCGCCAGCGCCACGAGCAGGACGGCTCCAGCGAGGTGGCCGGTGACCGCCGCGGTGAGCGAGTGGCGAGTCGCCCCCACCATGACCGCTCTGCCCGCTCAGCGAGCGTTGGAGCTGACCCGGCGCGCCGCCCGCTGCCGCTGACGCTGGGCGCGCAGCCGCCGCAGCCGCTTGACCAGCATCGGGTCGTAGGCCTCAGCGCTCGGGTCGTCGATGATCCGGTTGAGCAGCTGGTAGTAGCGGGTCGGCGAGAGGTCGAAACGCTCGCGGACGGCCTGCTCCTTCGCCCCCGCGTAGCGCCACCACTCGCGCTCGAAGTCGAGGATCTCCGCGTCCCGCGGCGAGAGCAGATCGCCCGGGCCCGTCGGGAGGGTGTCCGCCTGCATCTCGATCGCCATACGTCGTCGCTCCTGGTCGCTGGCTCAGGTTCGCAGACGAACCACATCCGTGCAACTACGCGAGCGTACTGCGTGGTTCGATCCCCGCGACCGACCGTGCCCGCCAGCCGGCCTGACCCGACGACGCATGGGCAGGGCCCCCGCCGAAGCGGGGGCCCGTGCCGTGGTGCGATGGTCGGCGATGGCCTACATCATGCCGCCCATGCCGCCCATGTCGCCCATGCCGTGGTCGTGACCGCCGCCCTCGCCTTCCGGCTCCGGCTTGTCGGCGATCAGCGCCTCGGTGGTCAGCAGCAGCCCCGCGATCGAGGCCGCGTTCTGCACCGCCGAGCGCGTGACCTTGGCCGGGTCGATGATGCCGGCCTTGAGCAGGTCCTCGTACTCGCCGGTCAGGGCGTTGAGACCCTCGCCGGCGGACATGGCGCGGACCCGCTCGACCACGACCGACCCCTCGAGGCCGGCGTTGTTGGCGATCCAGTACATCGGCGACGACAGCGCCTTGTGGATGATGCGCGCACCGGTGGCCTCGTCACCGTCGAGCTCGAGCTTCTCGAGGCCGGCCTCGGCCTGGAGCAGCGCGGTACCACCGCCGGCGACGATGCCCTCCTCGACCGCCGCACGGGTGGCCTCGAGCGCGTCCTCGACGCGGTGCTTGACCTCCTTGAGCTCGGTCTCGGTGGCAGCACCGACCTTGACGACCGCGACGCCGCCGGAGAGCTTGGCGAGACGCTCCTGGAGCTTCTCGCGGTCCCAGTCGGAGTCGGTGTTCTCGATCTCGCCCTTGATCTGGGCGATGCGGCCCTGGATGTCGTCATCCGCGCCCGCGCCCTCGACGATCGTGGTCTCGTCCTTGGTGACCACCACCTTGCGGGCACGACCGAGCAGGTCGAGCGTGGCGTTCTCGAGCTTGAGGCCGACCTCCTCGGAGATGACCTGACCGCCGGTGAGGATGGCGATGTCCTGGAGCATGGCCTTGCGGCGCTCCCCGAAGCCCGGCGCCTTGACGGCCGCCGACTGGAAGGTGCCGCGGATCTTGTTCACCACGAGCGTCGCGAGCGCCTCGCCCTCGACGTCCTCGGCGATGATCAGCAGCGGACGGCCACCCTGCATCACCTTCTCGAGCAGCGGCAGCAGCTCCTGCACGTTGGAGATCTTGGAGTTGACCACGAGGATGTAGGGGTCCTCGAACTCGACCTCCATGCGCTCGGAGTCGGTGACCATGTAGGGCGAGACGTAGCCCTTGTCGAACTGCATGCCCTCGACGAAGTCGAGCTCCATGCCGAAGGTCTGCGACTCCTCGACGGTGATCACGCCGTCCTTGCCGACCTTGTCCATCGCGTCGGCGAGGATGCGGCCGACCTCCTGGTCGTTGTTGGCCGAGATCGCCGCGATCTGCGCGATCTCCTCCTGGGTCTCGATCTCACGCGCCTGCTTCGCGATCTCCTCGACCACGAACGTGACGGCCTTGTCGATGCCGCGCTTGAGCGCCATCGGGTTCGCGCCGGCGGCGACGTTGCGCAGGCCCTCCTTGACGATGGCCTGGGCGAGCACGGTCGCGGTGGTGGTGCCGTCGCCCGCGGTGTCGTTGGTCTTGGTCGCGACCTCCTTGGCGAGCTGGGCGCCCATGTTCTCGTAGGCGTCGTCGAGCTCGATCTCACGTGCGACGGTCACGCCGTCCTTGGTGATGCTGGGAGCGCCCCATTTCTTGTCGATGACGACGTTGCGGCCCCTGGGGCCGAGCGTCACCTTGACGGCGTCCGCGAGCTGGTTGACGCCGCTCTCGAGGCGGCGCCGGGCGTCCTCGCTGAAGCTGAGGATCTTCGCCATTCGGTGATCCCTCCTTGAGATCTTGGGTCGGGACGCCGGTGACGTCCCGCGTGGTCCGGGTCGTCAGCCGATGATCGCGAGGATGTCGCGCGACGAGAGGATGAGGTACTCCTCCCCGTCGACCTTCACCTCGGTGCCGCCGTACTTGGAGAACAGCACGGTGTCGCCCTCGCTGACGCCGAGCTCGATGAGCTCGCCGGTCTGCTCGGAGCGCTTGCCGGGCCCGACGGCGACGACGGTGCCCTGCTGCGGCTTCTCCTTGGCGGTGTCCGGGATGACCAGGCCGGAGGCCGTGGTCTGCTCCTGCTCGTCGATCGTGACGAGGACCCGGTCCTCGAGCGGCTTGACCTTGACATCGGTGGCGGTAGCCAACGTTGCCTCCCTTACGTGTGCCGGGGTGCGC
>JBKGZF010000150.1:0-6101 GCA_046545715.1 Nitriliruptoraceae bacterium
ACCGCCCTCGCCCGCGCGGAGGTGGTGGTCCTGGTCGCCCAGCCGTCGATGAAGGGGCTGCATGCGGCGGTGCGCACGATCCACGAGCTCAGCGAGTTCGGGGTGCCGGCCGAGCGCCTGCTGCCCGTGATCAACCGCTCACCGCGTTCGCCGCGAGTCCGGGCGGAGCTGACCTCAGCGCTCGGCGATCTGGTGACCACGGGGATCGCGGATGGTCGCGACCTCGCGGCCGCGGTGCACCTGCCCGATCGGGGCGTCGACACCTTGCTGCGTGACGGTGCCGCGTTGCCGAGCAACCTCAGCCGCCCCTTGGCGACCGCGGTCACCGCGGTGCGTGAACGGGTGGCGGCCACCGGACCGGTCACCGCCGCCGATCCGGTCCCCGAGACGGTCGCGCCCGGCTCGCTGTCGGCGTTCTCCGCGCAGGAGGACCCACCATGGTGAGCGGCTTTCGCTCCCCCCTGGTGGACATCGAGCAACGGGTGCTCCAGCGCGCGAAGGAGGAGGCGCTCGACCTTGAGGACACCGGCGCCATGGCGCGGCTGCACGAGCTGCTGCGCGAGGAGGTGGCGCAGTGGAGCCTCGACCACAAGCACGGGCTGCGCGACTTCGATCTGCCCGACCCCGACCTCGTCGTCGAGCGGGCCGAGCGCAACCTCACCGGCTACGGGCCGCTCGAGCCCCTGCTCGCCGACGATGACGTGTGGGAGGTGATGATCAACGCCCCCGATCAGATCTTCGTCAAGCGGCACCAGGGGGTCTCGGGCTACCACGACGAATCCTTCCACGACGACGACCACGTCATCCGCACGCTGTCGAAGATCCTCGACGACGCCTCGAGCTCCCACCGCAAGCTCGACCCCGCCGAGGGCCTGCAGGACGCACAGCTCGACGACGGCGCACGCGTCCACATCGTCCACCGTGACGTCGGCCGTGGCTCGCACCTGCTGGTCAACATCCGTCGCTTCACCGGCGTTGCGTTCCGCTCCCTCGACGAGCTGGTCGAGCGCGGGATGATGACCGCCCAGGTCGCCAGGTTCCTGCGAGCCGCGGCGCGGGCGCGGCTGTCCACGGTGTTCGCGGGGCCACCGGGCTCGGGCAAGACCACCCTGCTCTCGTGCTGCACCGCCGAGCTCGATCCCGCGCTGCGCGTGGTCACCGCCGAGGAGGTGTTCGAGGCCGACGTCCCGCTGCCGAACGTCGCCTCGATGCAGACCCGTGCAGCGCGGCCCGACCGGCCCGGGATCGATCTGCGGCGCCTGGTGGCCGGCTTCCTGCGGATGGCGCCGGACGTCGCGATCGTCGGTGAGGTCCGGGACCGCGAGGCGCTGCCGCTGCTGCTGACGCTCTCGTCGGGGGTCAAGGGGTTCACCACGATCCACGCAGGCTCGGGGCGGCAGGCCCTCTCACGCCTGCGGTTCATCTGCCAGCTCGCCGACACCCGCTCCGAGCTGCCGCTGACGGCGCTGAACCAGCTGGTCACCGAGGCGGTCGACCTCGTCGTGCACACCTCCCGTATCGACGGCGTCCCGCAGATCACCGAGGTGCTGGCCGTCGAGGACCAGCAGACCGGTGAGGGGGCGACGGCGTTCACCGTCTCGGAGCTGTTCACCCGGTCGCGGCCGGGCGAGCCGCTGTGCTGGACGGGGACTGTGCCGCAGCGCTGCGGTCGGGCCCTGGCCGCCGCAGGCGAGGACCTCGCCGAGCTGCTCGGCCTCGACGGCGCCGCGACGGCGGGTGTGCGATGAGCGGGGACCTCGTCGGCCTCGTGCTGGCACTGGTGGTCGGCTACGGGGTGTTCCTGCTCTATACCGCGGTCGCGTTCGGGTGGCGGGGCATCGGGGTCTCGCCCGGCCTCGGTGGGCGTCGTCGCGGGTCGCTCCAGGACTTCCTCGTGCAGGCGGGCCTCGATGGGGTGCGCCCCCGTGGAGCTGCTGGCCGTCGAGGTGGTGCTCGTCGCGGTGGCGGCGGCGTTCGGCTTCGCGGTCTACGGAGGGCTGCCGGCGGCTGCGGCGGCGGGGCTCGCCGCCGGGACCGTGCCGGTGGCCAGCGCCCGGGCGCGTCGCCGGTCCCGCCGCGAGCTCGCACGGGAGGCCTGGCCGCGGATGATCGAGCAGATCCGGATGCAGGCGGTCACGCTCGGTCGCTCGATCCCCCAGGCGCTGTTCGACGCCGGCTTCGCGGGCCCGCAGGAGCTGCGACCCGCCTTCGAGGCCGCCCACCGCGAGTGGCTGATCTCCGCCGATGTGGACCGGACCCTGCGGGTGCTCAAGGCCGGTCTGGCCGATCCGACCGCTGATGCGGTGTGTGAGACGTTGCTGGTCGCCCACGAGGTGGGCGGCACCGACGTCGACCAGCGGCTGCGGGCGCTGATGGACGACCGGCTGGAGGACCTCCAGGGTCGCAAGGACGCACGCGCGAAGCAGGCCGGGGTGCGCTTCGCCCGCTGGTTCGTGATCGTGGTGCCGGTCGGCATGGCCCTGGTGGGGCTCAACATCGGTGAGGGGCGTGCGGCCTACGACAGCACCGGCGCCCAGGCGGCGGTGCTGGCCGCCTTCGCGATGATGGCCGGTTGCTGGTTCTGGGCGGCTCAGCTGCTCAAGCTGCCCCAGGAGCGGCGGGTCCTGTTCGACGAGCCCGCACGGGGTGGGCGATGAGCCCGCTGCTGCTGGCCGCTGGGCTGCTGCTGTGGGTCGGGCTGACACTGCTGCTGTCGCGTCAGCGGTGGTTCGCCCGGCGCGAGCTCACCGAGCGGCTGGCCCCCTACGTGCCCGGTGGCATGGGGCGTCGCGGATGGAGCGGGCTGCTCTCGGTCGAGTCGTTCCGCGAGGCCATCGGCCCGGTCGCGCGCGGGCTCGGCGCGCGGTTCTCCCGGCTGTTCGGGGTCACCGAGGACCTCGACCGCCGGCTGCGCCGCGTGCACGCCGAGCTCGACGTCACGGCCTTTCGGGTGCGCCAGCTCGGATGGTCGCTGGCGGGGCTCGGGGTGGGCGCGCTGGTTGCGGTGGTGGCACGGCCGCCGGCTGCGGTCGCGGTGCTGCTGACCCTCGGCGGGCTGCTGCTGGCGTTCCTGCTGCTCGAGCAGCAGGTGACCATGGCCTCCGACCGCTGGCAGCGCTCGCTGCACCTGGAGCTGCCGGTGATCGCCGAGCAGATCGGGATGCTGCTGGGCTCGGGCTACTCGCTGACCAGCGCGCTCGATCGGATCGCGCGGCGCGGCCGGGGTGCGGTCGCCACCGACCTGGCACGGGTGCTCGCACGCGTGCGTCAGGGGGTCGACGAGACCAGCGCCTTGCGCGAGTGGAGCGAGCTCGCCGAGGTCGAGGCGGTCGAGCGGCTGGTATCGGTGCTGGCCATGAACCGCGAGGCGAGCGACCTCGGTCGGCTCATCAGCACCGAGGCCCGCTCGATCCGCCGTGACGTCCACCGCGAGCGGATCGAGCAGCTCGAGAGCCGCGGCCAGCAGGTGTGGATCCCGGTGACGGTCGCGACCCTCGCCCCCGGGATGGTGTTCATCGCGATCCCGTTCCTGACCGCGCTGCGGGGGTTCCTGGGATGACGCCGCACGCGTCCGCGACCTGCCGGCTGCACCGCGTCCACCGGCTGACGACGCCCGGCGACGCAGCCAACGCATCGACCACACCACCTCGCACGAGCAGTGCGGGGAGCCACCCACCGTCGACGTCCCGGAGCGACCATGAACCCTGACCATGCCAGTTGCCTGCACACATGCCTGCGCCGCCACGAGGCGGGCGAGGGCGTGATCTCGACCGCGATCGCCGTGCTGATCATGGCGTTGATCGGCGCGGCCATGTGGGCGGTGTTCAGCGGGGTGTTCACCGACTCCGCTGATCTGGTCGAGGACCAGGTCGGCGAGCTGCAGCCGATCGAGTGACGATGGGCTGCTGCCGCCGCGCAGCGCTCGCTACCGAGGACGGCTCGAGCAGCGTCACCTCGGTGTTCGGGGTGCTGATGTTCCTCGCGTCGCTGCTGTTGGCCACCCAGGTGCTGGTCCACCTGTGGGCCACGTCGGTGGTGACCACGGTCGCCGTCGAGGAGGCACGCCGGGTCAGCGCCGCGGCGGCCGACGGCTCGGTGGGGGGCGGCTGCGATGACCGGGTCGAGCCGCGCGTGCGTGCGCGGCTGGGCGGCTGGGGCCAGCGCGCGAGCGTCAGCTGCGCGCCCGCCGCGGATCTGCCCGAGGCGATCACGGTGCGTATCACCGGACCCACCCCGGCGCGCTCGCTGGCGGCGATCGGGTTCACGCCGATGGCCGACATCGACCGCTCGGCGACGTTCCTCGCTGAGACCCCACCGGGCGCCACGGGGTCCGATGCCGATCCCGCGTCGTCCGACACGGATCCCGCGATGCCCGACGCGGTCCCTGCGACGTCCGACACGGACCCGCCGTGAGGGGCCGCGAGGACGGGTTCGTCGCCGGCGCCGAGGCCCTGGTCTTCGGGGTGCTGATCTTCGTGATCGGCACGCTTACGATGCTCACCGGCTGGGTGGCTGTCGACGCCAAGCTCGCGACCAGCGCCGCCGCGCGCGAGGCGGTGCGCGCCGTGGTCGATGCTCCGCTCGACGCGTCCACACCACAGCTCGAGGGTCGTGCGAGCCGTGCCGCGCAGCAGGTCCTCGCCGCGCACGGCCATGGCCCGGTGGACGCCAGGCTGGAGGTGGCCGACCCCCCGCTGCGGCTCGAGCGGTGCCACCGGATCGCGATCACCGTCGGCGTCGAGGTCACCTCGGTGATCGTCCCCGGCACGCTGGACACACCACGGTGGACGGTGTCGTCCCGTCACGAGCAGGTGGTCGATCCCTTCCGCAGCGGTCTGGCGCTCGAGAGGTGGGACGGCTGTGGCTTCTGAGCCGGCCGGGTCCTCGCCCGGGGCCTGTGCGCGGCACCCGTGGTGGCGGCTGCGTCGCCGCTTGCGGGCCGAGCACGGCAACACCCTGGTGCTGATGCCGGTCGCGGTGCTGATCCTGCTCGGCCTCGGTGCGATGGCGCTGGACACGGCCACCGTCTTCCTCGGCCAGCGCCGCCTGATGGACGTGACCGCCGCGATCGCCATGGACGCGACGGCCGCCGTCGACCGCGAGCGGTTCTACGACCCCGACAGCACCGAGGTGGCGCTCGAGCCCGTCCAGGTCGAGCGGCGCATGGCCGCGTTGCTGGCTGCCGAGCGGGGCGACCGGACGCTTCAGGACCTGAGCTGTGACCCACCGGAGCTCGACGGGCCGAGCGCTACCGTCACCTGCCACGCCACGGTCAGACCGGTCCTGGCCCCGATGTGGGGGCTGGCCGAGGTGCACCGGCTGACCGTGACCGAGACCGCGCGAGGCGTCCGGTACTGACGGCTGCCCGCCACGTTCGTGCTGGGCGTGTGCCGTCGTCGCATACCGCTACCTCGCCTGCTACCTCGCCCCCCATCCTGTGCCCGTGCCACCCACCGGCCGCCGAGGACGCCGTTGAGCTCACGCACCCGCCGCCTGGTCGCGCTGGCCGTGCCGGCGATCGCGACCCTGGTGGCCGATCCGCTGATGGGGCTGGTCGACACCGCCGTGGTCGGACGGGTCGGCGGCCCGGAGCTGGGTGCGTTGGGGCTCGCGGTCTCGGTGCTGGCGGCGGTGTCGTGGATCTTCAACTTCCTGGTGTTCGGCACCACCTCGACGGTGGCACGGGCGGTCGGCGCCGGCGACCGCGACGCGGCCGGACGGCGGGTCAGCCACGCCGGGCAGGTCGCGCTGGTGCTCGGGGTGACCGGTGGGCTGGTCCTGTTGGTCGCCGCGCCGTGGGTGGTGCGGGCGCTCGGTGCGGTCGAGGAGCTGCAGGGGCCGGCGACCACCTACCTGCGCATCCGGGCGATCGGGGTGCCGCTGCTGCTGCTCGGCTACGTCGGCCACGGCGCGTTCCGTGGGGTCGCCGACACCCGCACGCCGATGGTGGTCGTGGTGGTCGCCAACCTGGTCAACGCCGCACTGACCGTCTGGCTGGCGCTGGGCCTGGGGCTCGGCATCGCGGGTGCCGCGTGGGCGACGGTCGCCGGCGAGCTGGTGGTGGTCGCCGCGTTCGCCGGGCTGGTCGCGCGCACCCGGCT
>JBKGZF010000151.1:0-6098 GCA_046545715.1 Nitriliruptoraceae bacterium
CGCAGATCCAGGCGCTGATGCAACGGCTCGCGGCCGAGGTGACGTGAGGCGGCCCTCGGTGGTCGGTTGGTGTCACGTCGCGGCCGCGCTGGCGTCGAGGTAGCACGCGACGACCATGCACGGTCGCCTGCTGCTGCCTCGCCATCGGGGGCCGCGAGATGGCTCCCGGCGGCGTGCCCTCACTACGGTGTCGTGGTCGATAACAGTCGGAGCCGGTGGGAGCCGATGTCTGGGCAGCTGGAGCGTCTCGAGCGGTATGCGACCACGGCCAAGCAGCGCGGCTTCGAGTGGGACTTCACCGCGGGCGTCGACCGTTACGAGGTGTGGGACGAGATCGAGATCGGCCAGACCGCGCCGGCGCAGAACACCTTCGTGGTCGCCGAGGAGGACATCCTCGCCTTCAACCGCGCTGCGCTGGAGACCGACCCGATGCTGGTGGATCCCGACCACGCGCGGGAGCGGGGCGGGCTCGAGCACCACCCGTTGTTCGTGGTCCAGGTCGCCTTCTACTGCATCGGTACGGGGATCGGCAGCTGGATCCGCTCGCCCGGAGCGCGCAACCCGGGGCAGGACATCGAGCTGTTCGCGCCCTTCCGGGTCGGCGAGAAGATCACCGCGACGGTGACCCACTGGGACAAGTGGATCCGGCGCGACAGCTGCTACATGCAGGACCGCGTCGAGTTCCACAACCAGGATGGCGAGCTCAAGGCGCGGTGGTTCGCCGTGCTGCTGCTGCCACCGACGCGCGCGGAGCTCGAGCGCTTCGCGTCGCTGCGATCGGAGCACCGATGAGTGGAGCGGACGGTCTGCACTTCACCGACCTGCAGCTCGGTCAGCAGCTGCCGCCGGTCGAGCACGAGGTGACCCAGGAGATCATCGATGCCGCTGCGGTCGCTCACCTCGACTTCAACCCCGTGCACACCGACACCGAGTGGGCGGAGCGCGCGCAGGTGTTCGGCGGTCCCAGCACCGTCGCTCACGGGATGTTCACGGTCTCGCTGATGGCCTCGGTGATCGACCGGGCCTGGCGTCGTGAGGGCGCGTCGATCCGCACGATGGAGACCAAGCTGACCAAGCCGGTGCCACCGGGGCAGACGATCCGTGCCGAGGCGCTGATCACCGAGCTGCATCCCCTTGGACCGGGTCGCAACGAGGTGCTGGTGCGGGCGAAGGCCACCGACGCCGATGGCGACACCATCGGTGTCGGCTCGTTCCGGGTCCACGTTCCGGACTGAGGGCCTGGTCGAGCTCAGGGCCCCAGAGCGAGCCCGGCCGTGCTTGGCTGTTGCCTAGCCTGCTACCGCGGAGCCTGCATGAGCGATGATGTCTACACCGAGGTGGACGAGTACCTCGAAGGCTTGTTCGGTCCCTCGGATCCGGTCCTGGACGAGGTGCTCGAACGCTGTCGGGCCGCGGGCCTGCCGCCGATCCAGGTATCCGCCACCCACGGACGCCTGCTGCACGTACTCGCCCTGGCGCGTGGAGCAGCCTCGATCCTCGAGATCGGCACCCTCGGGGGGCACAGCACCATCTGGCTGGCACGTGCGCTTCCCCCCGGCGGCAGGCTCATCTCGCTGGAGTACGAGCCGCGCCACGCGGAGGTCGCTCGCGAGAACCTCACCTTGGCGGGACTCAGCGACGTCGTCGAGGTCCGTGTCGGGCGGGGGCTCGAGCTGTTGGACGAGCTCGTCTCGGCGAGGACCCGACCCTTCGACCTGGTGTTCATCGACGCGGACAAGGCTGCCTACGCGCAGTACCTGACGAGCGTGCTGCGCCTGACACGGCCGGGGACACTCATCGTGGCCGACAACGTCGTGCGCAAGGGGGAGGTCGTCCACGAGCCTGTGAACGACGAGTCGGTCGCTGGGCTCCAACGCTTCAACGCCGCGCTTGCGGGCGATGAGCGCCTTGCGGCCGCGTTCATCCAGCAGGTCGGGATCAAGGGGCACGACGGCATGGCGCTGGCGGTCGTCCGCTCAGCACCCGCCGGCTGATCATGGTCTCCGGTCGGATCGAGACTGAGGTCTCCGCTTCCCAGCTGCTGGGTGACGCTGAGCTCCAGCGTCGCTATCTCGGTGTCGGGTCCAGCATGGACGCCGGCGAGCCTTCCCCGGGGAACGCGAGCAAAGGACATGACACATGATCGACCACCTCAACATCGCGCTGCTCGGCTCGAAGTTCATGGGCCGTGCGCACTCCAACGCCTGGCTGAACGTCGCGAGGTTCTTCGATGTCGCCCCCGCACCGGTGTTGCACACCGTCGCGGCGCGCAACGTGACACAGATGGAGGCGTTCGCCCAGAGATGGGGTTGGCAGAGCACCACCACCGATTGGCGTGCAGCGGTCACCAACGAGGATGTCGGGCTGGTCGACATCGCCACCCCCAACCACCTGCATGCCGAGCAGGCCATCGCCGCGCTCGAGGCCGGCAAGCACGTCGCCTGCGAGAAACCGCTGGCAGGAACGTTGGCGGACGCCGAGGAGATGGCCTCCGCCGCCGGGAAGGCGCAGGGGCAGACCTTCGTGTGGTTCAACTACCGCCGGGTGCCTGCCATCGCCTTGGCCCATGAGCTGGTCGCCTCAGGAGCGCTGGGACGCATCTACCACGTCCGCGCTGCCTACCTCCAGGGCTGGGGAGGTCCCGATGCGCCGCTGGTATGGCGTTTCCAGGGAGACATCGCGGGCTCCGGCGCGCACGGTGACCTCAACGCCCACATCATCGACGCGGTCAGGTTCATCACCGGCGAGGAGATCGTCCGGGTCGACGGGGCCATCGAGCACACCTTCATCGAGGAGCGGACGGTCGTCGAAGGGGACGCTGGTGGCGAGATCGCCGGCTCCGGCGCCGAGTCCGGAGAGCGGACCGCGAAGAGCACCGTCGACGACGCCGTGCTCTTCCTCGCCCGCATGAGCGGGGGTGGACTCGCCAGTTTCGAGGCGACCCGCCTCGCGACCGGCTACCACAACGCGAACCGCTTCGAGATCCACGGCGAGAACGGCGCGCTGCGGTTCGACTTCGAGCGGATGAACGAGCTCGGGTTCTACGACCTCAGCGCTGATGCCGCGGTCCAGGGCTGGACCACGATCGACGTCACCAAGGCCGGGGCGGGTCACCCCTACCTCGAAGCGTGGTGGCCAGACAGCCATGGTCTCGGCTACGAGAACACCTTCGTCAACCAGGCGGCGGACATCCTCGCCGTGGTCGGTGGTGGCCAGCCGCGTGTGCCGCTGCCGGACTTCGATGACGCGGTGAAGACCCAGCGGGTGCTGCACGCGGCGCTCGAATCGGCTCGTAACCAGGCGCCGGTGGCGATCGAGGGGGTGTAGTCCACGTGATGGGCACGCCGTTCACCCCGGGCCCGACAGGCAGGAGCAGCTATGAGTGAGTTCTTCACCGACGTTCCGGCACAGGTGCCCACGGCGGGCAATGACGCCGAGAACGGGTTCGGGTTCCGGGTCTACGACCCCGATCGGATCGTCGCCGGCAAGCGGATGGAGGACCATCTGCGGCCGGCGGTGTGCTACTGGCACTCCTTCTCGTGGTCGGGTGCCGACATCTTCGGTGCCGGCACCTTCGATCGCCCCTGGCTCGAACCAGGGCTCGACCCGCTCGTGGCGGCCGTCGCCAAGCAGGACGCGGCGTTCGAGTTCTTCTCCAAGCTCGGCACGCCGTTCTTCACCTTCCACGACGTGGACCTGGCCCCCCAGGGCAGCTCCCTGCGCGAGTTCCGCACGAACCTCGATCGGCTCGCGGACCGTGCCGCACAGAAGATGGAGGAGACCGGGGTCAAGCTGCTGTGGGGGACCGCCAACCTGTTCTCCCATCCGCGTTACGCAGCGGGTGCGGCCACCAACCCCAACCCCGAGGTGTTCGCTCACGCCGCTGCCCAGGTGCGCAACGCTCTGGAGGTCACACATCGGCTGGGGGGCGCCAACTACGTGCTGTGGGGCGGACGCGAAGGCTACGAGACCCTGCTCAACACGCGGATGCGCCAGGAGGGCGATCAGCTGGCTCGGTTCCTCGAGCTCGTTGCCGCCCACAAGCGCGACATCGGCTTCGACGGACCGCTGCTGATCGAGCCGAAGCCTGCGGAGCCGACCAAGCATCAGTACGACTTCGACTGCGCAGCCGTCCACGGGTTCCTGCAGCGATACGACCTCGAAGGGGAGTACAAGGTCAACATCGAGGCCAACCATGCGACCCTCGCGGGCCACTCCTTCCAGCACGAGGTCACCTACGCGCTCGAGCACGGCATCTTCGGCAGCATCGACGCGAACCGGGGCGATCCCCAGAACGGCTGGGACACCGACCAGTTCCCCAACTCCGTCGAGGAGCTCTCGCTGGTCCTCCACGAGATCCTGCGGACTGGCGGCCTGACCACCGGCGGGTTCAACTTCGACACCAAGCTGCGGCGCCAGAGCCTCGACCGCGCCGATCTCTTCCACGGCCACATCGGCGGCATCGACACCCTGGCCCAGGGGCTCATCGCCGCCGAGGCGCTGCTCACCGACGGTGTGCTGGAGTCCTTCCGTGACCAGCGCTATGCCGGCTGGGAGGGCGAGCTCGGTCGCTCCATCATGGATCCCGCGACCGATCTGGCCACCGTGGCCGGTCGTGCGACCGACGCCGGGCTCGATCCGAGTCCGGTCTCCGGTCGTCAGGAGTGGCTCGAGAACGAGGTGAACCGCGTGGTGTGGTCCGCATCCTGAGCCACCTACTGCACCGCCACCGCAACGACCCCGTGGGCCGACGCCCGACCAGCAACACCGATCAGCTAGAGCGATCACCGACAAGGAGTCAGCGATGCCACGCCCGATCACCCTGTTCACCGGCCAGTGGGCCGACCTCCCGTTCGAGGAGATGTGCCGGCTGACGTCCGAGTGGGGCTACGACGGTCTCGAGATCGCCTGTTGGGGCGATCACCTCGAGGTGGACAAGGCCCTCGAGGACGACAGCTACCTCGAACGCAAGCTCGAGATGCTCGATCACTACGGCCTGAAGGTGTGGGCCATCAGCAACCACCTGGTCGGGCAGGCCGTCTGTGACCACCCCATCGACGAGCGTCACCAGGGCATCCTCCCCCCAAGGATCTGGGGCGACGGCGAGCCCGAGGGCGTCCGCCAGCGCGCGGCTGAGGAGATGAAGAACACCGCGCGGGTCGCGGCCAAGCTGGGCGTCGACACCGTCATCGGGTTCACCGGCTCGAGCATCTGGCACACGGTCGCGATGTTCCCACCGGTTCCACCGGAGATGATCGAGCGCGGCTACGCCGACTTCGCTGAACGATGGAACCCGATCATCGACGTCTTCGACGAGGTCGGTGTCCGCTTCGCCCACGAGGTGCACCCCAGCGAGATCGCCTACGACTACTGGACGACGGTGCGCACCCTCGAGGAGATCGGACACCGTCCCGGGTTCGGCTTGAACTTCGATCCGAGTCACTACGTGTGGCAGGACCTCGACCCGGTCACCTTCCTGTGGGACTTCCAGGACCGCATCTACCACGTCGACTGCAAGGAGTCGGTCAAGCAGCTCAACGGCCGCAGCGGTCGCCTCGGGTCGCACCTGCCTTGGGGCGACCCACGCCGCGGTTGGGACTTCGTCTCGACCGGGCACGGGGACGTGCCGTGGGAGGCCTGCATCCGTGTGCTCAACGCGATCGGCTACGACGGCCCGATCTCCATCGAGTGGGAGGACGCCGGCATGGACCGTCTCATCGGCGGCCCCGATGCGCTTGCGTTCATGCGCGAGATCGTCAAGATCGAGCCGTCCGAGGCCTCGTTCGACAGCGCGTTCAGCAGCTCGAGCTGAAGCTCGAGCCGATCCGGTCGGGCTGCGTCGCCGTCGGTCGTGCCGGTCTCCACGTGGGGAAGGGCTGAGCCGCATGCGAGGACCACGTCGCCGCCGTCGAGGTGCAGCGGATGCTGCCTCCGAGGCCGACGCAGCCGTGTTCGCCGAGCTCCGCGAGGCGCTCGCCCCCGATCGGGTGCGCAACGACGCCGCGGAGCGTGCCCTGTTCGCCCACGACGCGTCGATCTACGCCGACGGGGTGTCCGGCCCGGTGTGCTTCGTGGAGACCGCCGCCGAGGTACAGGCG
>JBKGZF010000152.1:0-5945 GCA_046545715.1 Nitriliruptoraceae bacterium
ACCTCGGCCTGGAGACGGTCGCGCTGGCCACCGTCGACGACGTCGTCAGCCACCTCGCCGACCACCCGGTCGACGGCCGCTACGTGATCGGCGCCGAGGATCTAGAGCGCATCACCGCCTACCGCGCGCAACACGGCCCGACCGCCTGAGCACGCCGCACGGTGGGGCGCCCCGACCGCGCCGCACGGGTGGGGCGCCCCACCGCGCCAACTGAGGTGAGGTACCGCCAGACGACCATCGGCAGCCCCCTGGCGTGACATCGTGACCAACGCGGCCGCGACGTAACACCAGACGACCACCAGCAGCACTCTGGCGTGACATCGCGGCCAGCACGGCGGCTACGTCGCACCAGACGGCCACCAGCAGCACCCTGAGGTCACCTCGGCCTGCTCGAGCGTCACCCGTCACCAGCGAGCGTCCGGAAGACCTCGTAGACCATGACCGCGGGCCAGAAGACACCCTGGAAGAACGCGAGCACGTACGCCCAGAACGCATCGGCCTGCTGGAAGAACCACACCCAGGCGCCGAACATGCCGAGGCCGTAGATGGCGCCACTGCCCGCCGCACCGGCCGAGTTGTTACTCATGAACGCTTCCGTCCGTCGTGGGAAGCTCGAGATCGGGCAGTGCCGTGGCGATCTCGTCGGCCCAGGCGTCGATCGCCGGCCAGTCGCGGAAGTCACCGGCAGGCAACGCGTCGCGTCCGGCGGGGACGAACCTCATCATCCGCTCGGCGAGGCCGATCGGCGGCGCATCAGAGTCCCACTTGCCATAGAAGACCTTCTCTGCACGCGGGTCCAGAGACTCGTGCAGCTCGTCGAACTCCTTGGGCCGTGAGGCCTCCAGCAGGTCGTTGCCCTCATCGTCGATCTCCTGGTCGCCGAGCGGGCCGCTGGCGAACAACCACAACGGCCGTTGGGCGAGCAGCTCCTCGTTGCGACGAACGAACCTCACCGTCGATCTAAGCCAGCGGAACATGTACGCGGCCCCACCGATGATGTAGGCGTCGTAGGCAGCAACGTCCGCGACCTCGTCGACGTCCATGGCAACCGCCGCGTGCCCCGCAGCGCTGAGCCGTTGGGCGATGCGCTCAGCGATCTCGGCGGTGGAACCATGTCGACTGGCGTAGGCGACCAGGACCTTCCGTGATGGCCGCGTGGGTCCAGGCGTCGAGGTCATGGCTTCCTCCTGGGGGAAAGCAAGCGTCCATGTCCGGCAGAGGTGACGGCTGCAGAAACGATCCCACTGCCAGTGCGAGGCAGAACAGGTGCAGCCACGCTCTCTCTGGCGACAGCAGCAGCTGCACTCGGACCTCCGTGATGGTCAGGCGTCGCCGTCCGAGCCGGTGAGGAGCTTGACGAGATTGGCGACGATCGCGATGCCGGTCGCGGCGATCCCGACGCCGAGTGCGACGCGCACCACCCCGGACCAGTCGGTGGCGTAGCCGGTGAAGTCGATGGGGAAGACCTCCCACAGCCGCACACCAACCGCCAGCGCGAAGCCTGCAGTCACCAGGTCAGCGAATGCTCGGAAGCGCCCGCGGTGATGGGCGGCCAGCGCCAGGTTGGCCAGGATGCTCGCGACGAACGACGCCGTCAGGATCCCAAGCACCTGCTCGAAGTCGTCGGTGAGGAAGCCCGGCCATCCCCAGCCGAGCAGCTGATGGGCCACCCACAGCAGCACACCGTTGATCACAGCGGCGGCGAGGTAACCGACCCGCTTCGCGGACGTCGGGACGCGACGCGGACGTTGCGGTGGTGCCGAAGGACGCTCCAGCGCGGAGGACATGCCCACCTTCCGGGTCGACAGGACCAGCATCCTGCCGGCTGCGTAGCTCGGCCAGTGGACAAGGTCCCATCTGCCCATCGGGGGCGCGCTACCACCCGTGTCGCGGGAGCCATCCGCGTCCGGCAGGAGCCACCCACCACACCTGACGTGCGTGGTTCGAGGCGCTCGAGCGCGCCGGCGCGAACGCTCCAGCGGGACGCGCCGGTCAACAAGGACCGGCCGGGGCAACCGTCAGTCTCCTCGAGGTCGGGCCGTCCCGGCATAACGCGCCTCGTCAGGCGGCGCGCTCGCGCACCGTGCGGGCCAGGTCCAACCGGGCGAGGCTCCGCAGTCCGGGCAGCTGCGATGCGACCGCAACCAGCAGGATCGCCCCGACCGAGGCGGCCAGGCTCAGCGGAGAGACGATGAAGTCGAAGCTGAATTGGTCGGTGGTGTAGGTCGCCATCATCAGCCGCCCGCCAAGCACGCCCAGCACGAGCCCGGGAACGATCCCCAGCAGGGCGACCACCAGGTTCTCCGTCGTGACCAGCCGGGCGACGGTCCGTACCGACACCCCCGACGCCCGCAGGGTGGCGACCTCATTGGTCCGCTCAGCGATCGACACCGAAACCGTCGTAAAGATCATGGTGGCGGCCAACGCCCCGCCGCAGACCAGCATGATCGTGATGAACCCCACTAGCAGACCCGTGACGTCCTCGATCAGCTCGCGGATCGCGTCCGACGACCGGTAAGCGGCAACGTCGGTGAGTCCCTCGATACGGTCGCGCATCACGTCCGGGGCGACGTCGTCCTCATAGGCCAGCAGCGCCCCGGTCGCCGGCACCGGGGCGCCGACGGTGGCGGCCAGGTCGGCGCGGGAGGTGTAGGCCGAGGTGCCCAACGTCTCACGGACGAAGCCGGCGATCGACGTCTGGACCCTGGCCAGGTCACCGTTGGACCGTGGATCGCGCACGGTGAGCGTGACCGTGTCGCCGACCTCGATCCCCACCAGGTCACGCATCGCGGTCCCGACCAACAGCCCCTCCGCAGCCAAGCCGTCGGGATCGCCGTCGACAACGTCGAACTCGCGCAGGGTCGTACCTGCCGGTAGGGCCTCCAGCGCGGTCGCGTAGGACCCGTCGGGGCCGGTGATCGTAACGGGCGCACGTGTCACGGCCTCTGCCGTGGTAACCCCCTCGACCGCGCGAAGGTCGGCCAGTGCGGGATCATCGCTGGTGGGAGCGGTGAACTCGACGTAGGCGTCAGAGGTATCGCGCTGGCTGAACTGGCGGTCGAGGTTGCCCTGCACCGTGTCCAGCAGCGACCACGAGACCAGGATCAGTAGCAGGGCAAGCGTCACGCCACCAGCGGTCATCACCGAGCGACGACGGTTGCGCCCGATCGAGCGCAGCACCAACCGCCACGAGGCAGGCAGGCTCGAGGCGAAGGGGACGAGCCGCTCCAGCAGGCTGCGACGCCCGCCGGTGGCCGGGGCCACGCCCTGCATCGCCGCGGCCGGGCTGATTGCCGCCGCCGTGCGTGCCGGCGCCCAGGCCGCGACGGCCCCGGTGACGGCTCCGAAGGTCAGCCCGACCACCGGTGTGACCGGGTGGAAGGCCACGGCCGTGACCGGCAGCTCCAGGAAGCCGACGTAGAACCGTGTCAGCGACCGGGCCAGCCACAGCCCGAGCACCACGCCGGGGATCGCTCCGCAGAGCCCCGCGACCAGCCCGTAGCCGAGGTAGTGCCGCAGAACCTCGCGGCGGGCAACGCCCTGGGCGCGGAGCATCCCGATGACAGCCCGCTCCTGATGGATCCGGCGGGACAGCAGGGTGTAGGAGGCCATGGCTGCGGCGGTCAGGAACAACAGCGGGAAGAGCAGGGCCATCTGACTGAACCCGGAGATGTCCTCCTGCAACGCCGCGTTACTGGGCTGATCCTCCCACGTATAGACGTCGGCCGCGCCGTGCTCGCGAGCGATCGCACGGACCTCATGCGCGGCCTCAAGCCGGTCGATGTCCTCCGCCGTTCGCACCAGAACCTGGTTCGGGGCGCGGCCGGTAATCTCGGCGACGGTGGCCTGGGGAGCGAAGGCCACGCCGAACTCCGTCGGCAGTGAGATCAGTTCCTGCTTGCTGGCGGCCAGCCAGAGGTACTCGCCCGATACCGCCGACCCGGACAACCGCAGCGGCTGCCACGTGTCTCCCACCAGGACCTCCACCTGGTCACCGACGCCCAGGTCGAAGGCGCTGGCCAGGTGCTGCTCGGCCAGCACGCCCCCGCCGGGTTCGGGGAGCGCCCCAGCTTGGACCGCCACGTCGTTGAGGCGGGGCTCGGGTAGGCCGACCAGCCGTCCGGCCAGTTTGTCGCCGTCGACGCGCAGGGGCTGGTCAACCTGGGTACGGGTCGCGACCCGTGCGACACCGTCGACAAGAGCCACCTTGTCAGCGATCGCGGCGGTATCACCGCCGGTCACCCAGATGTCAGCGATGGCCAGCTGATCGAAGACCTCGTCGTACGAGCCCTGCAGGTTGAGATAGGCATCGTAGGCCGCTCCGAACAGGGCGACGCCCAGCAGCACGGTCACGCCGACCGCACCGAACGCCGTGGTCTGGTGGCGCAGGTCTCGGCGCAGCTTGGTGTTCAGTGTGCGACGGGTGTGCCTGGCCCCGAGCATGTGGTCACCAGACCAGCTGGTCGGCGTCCACGGGGGCATCGTTGACCTCGTCGGCAACGATCTGCCCCGACCGCATCCGCACGACCCGGTTGGCCATGTCGGCCAGTACCGCGTTGTGGGTAACCAGCAGCACGGCCATGCCGCGGTCGCGGTGAAGCTGCTGGATCACGCCGAGGATCTGGCGGCCGGTGTCAAGGTCGAGCGCGCCGGTGGGCTCGTCGCACAGCAGCAGTGGTGGCTGCTTGGCGATCGCCCGGGCGATGGCGACCCGTTGCTGTTCGCCGCCGGATAGCTGCCCCGGGAAGTGGTCAGCCCGGTCGGCCAGCCCGACCTGCTCGAGCACGCTGTCGGCCGTGTCGGCCTCACCGTGGCCGGTCAACTCGAGCACCAGCGCCACATTCTCGCGAGCGGTCAGTGTCGGCACGAGGTTGAAGAACTGGAACACGAAGCCGACGTGGTCGCGACGGAACGCCGTCAGCTGCGCGTCGTCCATCGCTCCGAGCCGTTGTCCGTCGACCTCCAGCTCCCCGGCGGTCGGTTGGTCGATCCCCCCGACGAGATTGAGCAGCGTGGTCTTGCCCGAGCCGGACGGGCCAAGCACGACCACCAGCTCGCCAGGGGGCACCTGCAGATCCGCCGCGTCGATCGCGTCGACGCGCATATGGCCCGCGCCGTAGGTGCGAGTTACGCGGGCCAGATGGACGGCGGGTACCAGCGTCGCAGACGTGGTCATGGTTCGACCTCCGGGCCGAGCAGGTCCAGCACCGGGGCGAGGTGGCGGGGCAGGTCCAGGTCGGGCTCGGCCAGCAGGTGCAGCTGCAGCCCGTCGATCGCCGCCGAGAGGAGCTCGGCGAGCACCTCGGGCTCCACTGTTGGGGTGGGATGCCACCGTCGGACCGCTTCGGCCACCGCCTGTCGGAACCGGGTGAGCAGATCGCGCAATCCCGCCTGCAGCTTCGGGTCCCGGGCGGCGGCGGGCAGGGCCTCGTAGATCAGCGTCGCCTCGGCGGTGCCGGGCGCGTACTCCTCCACCGACACACGGGCGACCTCCTCGACCAGCTGGCGGGCCGACCAGTCCTCGGCGGCGGCGAGGAAGGGCTCGATCATCGCCCGGAAGGCGTCGAGACTGGCCTCCCGCTTCAACTCCTCGACCGACCCGAAGTGGTAATGCACGACCCCTGGGTTCACACCGGCCCGGTCGGCGATCCGGCGGGTGGAGACCCCGCCCCACCCCTGCTCGACGATGATGGCACTCGTCGCAGCGAGCAGCCGCGAGCGCGTCGCCGTCCCGGCCGCCGCGGTGGGTGCCATGGCATCGTCTCCGGTCCTCATCCTGGGCGAGTGTCCTGGGCAAGTGTCCAGGACGAACGTCCAACTGTCAAAGCCGGCGACGATCCACTCAGAGCGATCTGCCCAGACGGGCCGCTGATGGACGCGATGACCCTTGCAGTGCGGTGTGTGTGGGGGCCAACGTCTCCCCATCGTCCTGCTCGGTCCGACGG
>JBKGZF010000153.1:0-5934 GCA_046545715.1 Nitriliruptoraceae bacterium
CGCTGGGCTCGCCGGTGGAGGTCGGCAGCTGGCCGAGGGTGGGCAGCAGCTCGCCGCGAACGGTGCGGGCCTTGCCGACGGCCTCGATGGGCTCTCGGTGGGCGCCGGCGAGGTCGCCGATGGGACCCGTCGGTTCGGGCGCGGCGTCGAGGACCTCGCGGACGGCGCCGGGGAGCTCGCCGACGGTACCCGTGAGCTCGCCGACGGCTCGCAGGAGCTGCCCGAGACGCTCGAGGAGGCCGTCGGGGTCGCGGACCGTCGTGGGCAGCGCATCGCAGCCGACCGGGCGGTGCTCGACGCGGGCCGCGACCTGGCCGAGGCCGCGATCGGCGGAGCGAGCTTGGCGACGACCCAGCTGATGCACGAGGGGGAGGAGCCCCTGCCCCTGGCCGCGCTCGGCACCGCCGGTGGCCTCGTCCTGGCCGTGCTCGGCGCCGCGACGAGCTGGTGGTGGCGACGCACCGCGAGCGGGCGATGACCAGGCTCTCGCGCGACGAGCAGCGAGCGGTGACCCGCGAGCGCATCCTGGACGCCGCCGAGCAGGAGTTCCTCGAGCACGGCTTCGAGGGTGCGTCGATCGACGACATCACCGCGCGTGCTGGCTACTCGCGGGGTGCCTTCTACTCCAACTTCGGGGACAAGACCGAGCTGTTGGTCCAGCTGACCCGTCGCCGGGTCGAGACGTTCGTCGAGCAGGAGCTGCCCGAGGCGCTCACCCAACCGACCGGAGAGCGTGTGCGCACGGTCGCGAGGTGGCTGGCCGCCCAGGAGCCACCGGTCGAGGCGCTGCTCGCCGTCGAGCTCGCACGCCTGCGCGACCGTGATGCCGAGGTCGCCGCCACGCTCGACCGGGTGCTCGATGCGATCATCGGCTCGGTCGATCGCATGCTGGGGCTGGAGGGCAGCGGGCTGGAGCAGCTGGCTGACCAGCAGCGACGGGAGCGGGTGCTGGCGATCGTCGCGGGAGTGACCGGCGCGAACCTCCTGCGTCAGCTGGGGGTCGAGGTCCCCGCGGCCACGATCGAGCTGCTGCTCTCCGGTGTGTTCCACGCTGACGCTGGAGCTGTGTCGTGACGCGGCTGCTCGACCTGCTCGCACGGGCCGCGACGCGCATCCCGGCGCTGACCCTGCTCCTGCTGCTGCTGGCCACCGTCGCGCTCGGCGCCGCGGCGAGCAGCCTGGAGGTCGACACCGGGCTGGAGGCGTTCGCGCCGGAGGAGGGCGCCGCGGCCACGCTGGAAGCGATCGAGGACCGGTTCGCCACCACCACCTCGGTGCAGGTCCTGGTGGACGACGGCCCGGGTGGCAACGTGCTGGAGCAGGACACCCTCGCCGACGCCGTCGAGCTGCGTGAGCGCCTCGAGGACGCACCGGACATCACGGCCGTCCTCGCCGAGGAGAACCTGGAGGGTTCGGGCGTCGTCACCTTCGCGTTGCCGTTCGAAGCTGCGGCAGAGAGCACCGGGGACGAGCTCGGCGACCTCGACGAGCGCACCTTCGAGCCGCTGGCGACCAGCGTGCTCGAGGACGGGGGCGATCAGGCACAGGGGCTGTTCTCCGACGACCTGGAGACCGACCCGCCGCGAGCGCGCAGCGGTCTGGTGGTCGTGGAGCTCGACGCGGCCGCGTCGGGACAGGCGCGCGCGGAGGCATCGCGCGCGATCGCACGCATCGTCGATGACACGCCGATCGGAGCGGCCCGTCGGTCCTTGCTCTCGACCACCGCGATCGAGGACGGGGTCGAGGAGTCGCTGCAGCGCGAGACCCCCATCCTGCTGTCGGTGTCCCTGCTGCTGGTGGTGCTCGTCCTCGCGCTGCTGTTCCGGTCGGTGGTGGATGTCCTCGTGGGGCTGACCGGGCTGCTGGCCAGCATCGTGTGGATGGTCGGGTTCGCCGCGATCCTCGGTCCCGGCATCCTCGGGGTCACCGGTGCCTTCAACCAGGTCTCGATCGCCGTGCCGGTGCTGCTGGTAGGGCTCGGCATCGACTACTCGGTCCACCTGACCACGCGCTACCGCGAGCAGCGTCGTCGCGGCGACACGCCCGTGCTGGCCAGCCGGGTCGCGCTGAGCACCGTCGGGGTCGCGCTGACCCTGGCCACCGCCGCCAGCGTGGCGGGCTTCCTGGCCAACGTGGTCACGCCGTTGCCACCGATCCGCGACTTCGGCATCTTCGCGGCGATCGGCATCGTCGCGGCGTTCGTGGTGCTGGGCACCGGGGTGCCGGCGGCGCGCACGCTGGTCGATCGACGGGCTGACCGCCGGCGCAGCGAGCAGCACGGTGACCAGCGCACGGAGCCCGCGGACGGGGCGGTGACCCTCGAGGTCCCCCTGGACGCGCTGCAGATGATCGATGACGGTCCCAGGGCGGGTTCACACGATCGGCCCGACGCCGACGACGGCCGGACGGCTGCGCCAGCCGGGCCCCCTGGGCACCGCCCGGCACGATGGTCGGCAGCCCTGACCACCCTGGCGACCCGCCGGCCGTTCCTGGCGCTCGGTATCACCTTCGCGCTCCTGGTAGGTGGTGCCGTCGCGGCTGCCGGGCTCTCGACCGAGTTCGATCAGCGTGACTTCCTGCCGGAGGGTGAGCCCGTGCTGCTCACCCTCGACCGGCTCGACGAGCAGTTCGGGGGTGATACCAGCGAGCAGACCTTCCTCCTCGCCGATGGCGATCCGTTCGACCCCGACCTGCTCGAGGCGCTGGTCGAGGTCGAGGACTCGCTCGTCGAGCTCGCCGAGGTGCGGACCACCGACGGCGAGGCGGAGACCGACTCGGTGCTCTCGGTCCGTGAGCGGATCGTCGAGTCCGGTGAGGGCGTCCGTGAGCGACTGGCCGATGACCTGGCCGCCTGGGACGATCCGCAGGCGGCGGCTGAGGACGTGCCGCTGCCGGAGCGGATCGACGCCGATGCCGTCGACGGTGAGCTGGACGAGCAGTTCGAGCTGCCCGAAGAGCTGGAGGCGGCGCTGCGAGAGCGCCTGCCCACGGATCGCTCGGTGCCCGAGGCGCTGGCCGCCACCTCCGATCCCGATGAGCTCGAGGACGACATCCGTGAGCAGCTGGCCAGCGACATCGCCGCGGACCGGCCAGATGAGCTCTCCGACGCCGCGCTCGCCCGGCTGGCCGATTTCGACGCCGACGAGCTGAGCTTGACGCGGCTCGAGGAGGAGGGCTTCCCCCTGGCCGAGGTGGACGCCGACGATCGTGAGCAGCTGGCCCGCCTGGAGGCCCTGGAGGCTGCCGGCGACGTGCGTGCGACCGACGGTGAGGTCTTGGCGGCACAGGTCCAGGTGATCCGCGAGGAGGTCGCCGAGGTGGCGGCGGGCGTCCTGGACGACGACGGGCTGCTGGTGTCGATCTCCACCACCGCCGGACAGGACGGAGCGGCAGCGCTCACCGACGACATCACGCGCCAGGCGCAGCCGCTAGCGGCTGCGGGCAGCGGCATCACCGTCGTCAGCGAGGCGATCGTCAACCAGGAGATCATCGACGAGCTCTCGGCGGCGCAGCTGATCGCGATCGCCATCAGCATCGTGGCTGCGACCCTGCTGCTGGTCGTCGCGACCTGGTTCAGTGCACGTGCGATCGGGCTCGGCCTGATCGGGATCGTCCCGAGCCTCGCGGCGCTGGTGCTCGTGCTCGCATCGATGCGTGCGCTGGGACTGGCGTTCAACGCGCTCACCGCCACGGTCGCATCGATCGCCGTCGGCATCGGGGTGCCCTACGGGATCCATCTGACCAACCGCTTCCGTGAGGGCATCGCGAACCTCGGTGACCCCGACCGTGCCGTCCGCGAGGCCCTGGTCAACACCGGACCGGCGCTGGTGGGCTCGGCGGCGACCACCGGCCTCGCCTTCGCGGTGCTGATGCTCTCGACCTCGACGCCGTTGCGGCAGTTCGGGATCGTCAGCACGCTGATGATCGTGCTCGCCCTGCTCGGCTGCCTGCTGGTCCAGCCCGCCCTGCTGGTGCTCTGGGGGCGTCGCTTCCTGATCACCGGCGGCCGTCGACGAGGGCGTGAGCGCGACGTTGCAGCCGTTTCTGCCCCGGCGGACGTCTCGCCGTAGGCTGCAGGGCCACGAGCCCAGCCCGGAGGCGTGAGGTGGCAGAGCAGATCGTCAGCGACATCGAGCAGGTCGGCATCGTCGGCTGCGGCACGATGGGTGCAGGCATCGCGGAGATCGTCGCGCGCCACGGCATCCCGGTGCACTTCATCGAGCAGGACGACGCCGCGGTGGAGGCCGGCACGGGGCGGATCGCCACCTCGCTCGAGCGGCAGGTGCAGCGCGAGCGGCTGTCCGACGAGGAGCGCGAGACGATCCTCGCGCGGATCGACGGCAGCACCGACTTCGCCGATCTCGCCGAGTGCGACCTGGTGGTCGAGGCCGTTCCGGAGATCCTCGAGCACAAGCAGCAGGCATTCGCCCAGATCGACCGGCACGTGCGGCCGGATGCGCTGATCGCGACCAACACCTCCTCGCTGCCGGTGATCGACATCGCGGTGAGCACCACACGGCCCAACCGGGTCCTCGGCTTCCACTTCTTCAACCCTGCGCCGGTGATGAAGCTGATCGAGCTGGTGCGCGCGGTCGTCACCGACGATGCCGTGGTCGACGTCGCCCGCCGGTTCGCGGAGCGGATCGGCAAGACTCCGGTGGTGGTCGGTGACCGCCGCGGCTTCATCGCCAACCAGCTGCTCTTCCCGTACCTCAACCAGGCGGTGTGGATGGTCGAGGGCGGCTACGCCACCAAGGAGGACGTCGACGCGGCGATGCGGTTCGGTGCGGGCCTGCCCATGGGCCCCATCGCGCTGACCGATCTGGTCGGCGTCGACACCTTCGTTGGCATCATGGAGGCGATCCACTCGCAGTTCGAGGATCCGCGCTACGCCCCGCGTCCGATCCTCGGTCAGCTCGCCGCTGCGGACTTCAACGGACGCAAGTCCGGCCGCGGCTTCTACACCTATGAGCAGCCGGACTCGTCTCGGACGCTGCCGGACGAGGACACCCGTGTGCCGGCCGATCCGGACACCATCGGTAGCTGGCAGACCGTCGGGATCGTCGGCACCGGCACCATGGCCTGGGGCATCGCCGAGGTGTGCGCCCGCGCGGGCTTCGAGGTGGTGGTCTGCGGTCGTGCGCGCGAGAAGGCGGAGTCGGTGGTCGCCAAGGTGTCGCGCTCCCTGCGGCGCCTGGTCGACAAGGAGCGGCTCAGCGAGGAGGAGCTGGTCGAGATCGTGGGTCGCATCCACCCGACGATCGAGCTGGGTGACCTCGCGGGGGCCGACCTGATCGTGGAGGCGGTGGTCGAGGATCTCGAGGTCAAGCGCGACACCTTCGCCCGGCTCTCGGAGCTCGTGAAGCCCGAGGCGGTGCTCTCGACCACCACCTCCTCGCTGTCGGTCATCGACTGCGCCATGGCCAGCGAGCGTCCCGAGCAGGTGGTCGGCCTGCACTTCTTCAACCCCGCCTCGATCATGCAGCTGGTCGAGATCGTCACCACGGTCCGCACCGACCCGGATGTGGTCGAGCAGGCACGGGCGTTCGTCGATCGGATCGACAAGGTGGGCGTGCTCTGCGGCGACCGTGCCGGCTTCATCGTCAACACCCTGCTGTTCCCCTACCTCAACGACGCCGTCAAGATGCTCGAGTCGCACTACGCGACCGCGGAGGAGATCGACACCGCGATGAAGCTCGGCTGCGGCTACCCGATGGGGCCCTTCGAGCTGATGGACGTCGTCGGGCTGGACATCACCCTGGCGATCATGCAGCGGCTGCGGGCGGAGTACCGACAGCCGTCCCATCAGCCCGCGCCGCTGCTGCAGCACCTGGTCAACGCCGGCTTCCTCGGGCGCAAGACCGGACGCGGCTTCTACGTCTACGACTGATCTGGTCATGGATCTGCGGCCGCCACCGCTCGAGGGCTATGTGG
>JBKGZF010000154.1:0-5910 GCA_046545715.1 Nitriliruptoraceae bacterium
GTGTGCGGTAGGACGTCGAGGTGGTCCAGCAGCTCGCCGACGGTCAGCGGTCCGTCGACGGAGAGCTCGCGGTCAGGGTTGCGCATCCGGACGTGCATCCGCTGCTCCTTGGACGTCACGGGTTCGGGTGGACCGAGAGCTGACGGGGGCTGCGGCCCGACCCGGTCGCTGGTGGGCTGCCATCGACACCCAGGATGCCGCTAGGGGTTCGCGGGCGCAGTGAGCTCGGTCGACGCCGGTAGCTGGTCCGCGGACAGCTCGACGGGGGTGTGTGGCTCGAGCGCCACGTCGGTGCCGCGCACCCCGATGGTGATCGGCTCCCCCTCGGTGAGCTCGAACCTGAAGCGCTGGTGGTCGAGGTCCACGTGTAGCTGACGGCCATGGAAGCGCAGGCGGAACCGCAGGCCCTGCCAGGTCGCCGGTAGGCGCGGATCGAAGGTGAGCTGGCCGTGGAAGTCGCGCAGCCCTCCGAACCCGTAGGCCAGGGCCATCCACACCCCACCGACCGATGCCACGTGGACGCCATCGACCACGTTGCCGGCCACGTTGGCCAGGTCCATGAACAGAGCGTACTGGAAGTACTCCAGCGCCTTCTGCTCGTAGCCGATCTCCGCGGCGAGGATCGACTGGACGCACGCGGAGAGCGAGGAGTCACCGGTGGTGAGCGGGTCGTAGTAGTCGAAGTTGCGTCGCTTCTGGTCCAACGAGAACTCGTCGCCGAGCAGCACCATGGCCAGGACGACGTCGGTCTGCTTGATGACCTGATGACGGTAGATCACCAACGGGTGGTAGTGCAGCAGCAGCGGGTAGTGGTCCATCGGCGTCGAGGCGAAGTCCCACCGCTCCTTCTGGAGGAACTGGACGTCCTGGGGGTGGATGCCCCGATCGGCGTCATAGGGGATGAACATCGCGTCGGCAGCCCGCTGCCACAGGTCGGGCTCGTCCTCACCGAGATCGGTTGCGTGGCTGAGGGCCTGGTAGGTCTCAGGCTCGTCCTCGCGCAACCACCCCACGACCTCGGCCGCGTAGCGCAGGTTGTTGCGGGCCATGAGGTTGGTGAAGGTGTTGTCGTTGACCACCGTGGTGTACTCATCAGGGCCGGTGACGCCGTGGATGTGGAACGCACCGGTCTGCCCGAAGAACCCGAGGCCCGCCCACATGCGGGCGGTCTCGACCAGGATCTCCGCACCGACCTCGCGCAGCAGCTGGTGATCGCCGCGCACGTCGACGTAGCGCTTGATGGCGTGGGCGATGTCGGCGTTGATGTGGTACTGGGCCGTCCCCGCCGCGTAGTAGGACGAGGCCTCCTCGCCGTTGATCGTACGCCAGGGGAACAGCGCACCGTTCTCGGAGAGCACGCGCGCGCGTTCGCGCGAGCTCGGCAGCATCGAGTGTCGGAACCGCAGCAGGTTGCGGGTCTCGCGAGGGTCGGTGTAGGTCAGGAACGGGGTGACGTAGACCTCGGTGTCCCAGAAGTAGTGGCCCTCGTAGGCCTGCCCGGTCAGACCCTTGGCCGGGATGCCGGAGGTCTCGGCCCGGGAGGCCGCCTGGGCAAGGTTGAACAGGTTCCAGCGCACCGCCTGCTGCACCCGCGGCGGGCCGTCGACCTGCACGTCCGCACGCTCCCAGAAGTCGTCGAGGAACTCCCGCTGGGCGGCCTCCAGGCCGATGTAGCCCTCGCGCAGGGCGCGGTCGAGCGTCCGCTCGCAGCGGTCGACGAGCTCGACCGATGGCACCGAGCGTGAGGTGTGGTAGCTGAGGAACTTGGTGATCTTGATCGGCACCCCGGCACGGGCGTCGATGGTGAACACGACCTTGCCCAGATCCTCGTCGACCGTTCGGGTCGTCCGCCAGGGGTTGTCGGTCTCGACGATGTGGTCCACGCCGACGCCCATGGTCATGCGCGAGCTCGAGGTGCGGTAGCCCAGCAGCACGCGGTGGCCCTCACCACCCTGCTCGCGGCCGTTGAGCACGCGCTGGGTGAAGCCCTTCGAGCGGCGTGGATCGCCTGGTCCCCCGTTGCCGTTGCGGGGCTCGTCGGTGGCGCGGGCGTCCTCGCGGTTGAGGACCTGCGAGGAGATCACCACCGGGGCGTCGGTGTCGACCGTCACCTCGTAGCTGATGGCGCCGAGGTGCCGGTGCGCGAAGGACACCAGGCGGGAGGTGCGCACCTCCACCTTCTTGCCGGCGGGGGTCGCCCAGGTCAGGTCACGTCGAAGCACGCCATCACGGAAGTCGATGCTGCGCTCGTAGTCCGTGCAGCGTGCGGTCGGCAGGAACAACGGCTCGTCGTCGACGTAGAGCTTCAGCAGCGTCGCATCGGGCACGTTGACGATCGTCTGGCCCGTCCGCGCGAAGCCGTAGGCCTCCTCGGCGTGCACGATCGGCCAGGTCTCGTGGAAGCCGTTGACGAAGGTGCCGGCCTCAATCGCCGGACGCCCCTCCTCGAAGGTCCCTCGGATGCCGAAGTAGCCGTTCGACAGCGCGAAGATGGTCTCGGCGTTGCCCATCCATGAGTCGGTGAACCCGCGTTCGACGACCCGCCACTCATCGACCGGGAAGAGGTGCTCCGGCGGCAGCCGGATCTCGCGGGGGATCATCGGGGGTCGGCTCCTGGCCACGACGGGGGTGGCACCGCTGCGGTGAGGGCTCAGTCCCGCGCACGCTACCGCTCTGCGACTTCAGCTGTCTGTCACCGCTGCACGGCCCCGCCGCGCCGGCTAGTAGGCGACCTGACAGAAGCCGTGGTTGCAGTAGCCGCTCGGATGCTTGGCGAGGTACTGCTGATGCTCGGTCTCGGCCCAGTACAGCGCGTCGAGCGGCTCCACGGCGGTGACGACGGTGCCGTAGCCGTGTTCGCTCAAGCGCTGCTGGTAGTGCTCCCGGCTGGCGAGCGCAGCCTCGCGCTGCTGGTCGGTCGTGGTCAGGATCAGCGAGCGGTACTGGGTGCCGATGTCGTTGCCCTGACGATCGACCTGGGTGGGGTCGTGGTTCTCCCAGAACGGGCGCAGCAGCTCGTCGACGGTGACCGTCGCGGGGTCGAACACGACCGCGGCGACCTCCGCGTGCCCGGTCCGCCCGGTGCAGACCTCCCGGTAGGTCGGGTTGGGGGTGACACCACCGGCGTAGCCCACGAAGGTGGTGTGCACGCCCGACAGCGACCAGTAGAGCCGCTCGGCGCCCCAGAAGCAGCCCATGCCGAGCGCGATCAGCTCGTGACCCTGCGGCCACGGGGGCACGATCGGACGGCCGGTGACGTGATGGGTGGCCGCCACCTCGAGCGGGGTATCGCGGCCGGGCAGGGCCTGCTCCGCGGTGACCATCGTCCCCCTCCTCACTCCAGCAGGGTCCGCAGGACGTAGTGGAGGATGCCGCCGTGGCGGAAGTACTCCGCCTCGCCGGGGGTATCGATCCGCACCTTGGCCTCGAAGCTGGTCTCCTCGCCGCTGTCGCTGCGCGCGGTGACCTGCACGGTCGTGGGGATGCGCTGGTTGAGCTGCTCGACACCGTGGATGTCGAAGGACTCCTCGCCGGTCAAGCCCAGGCCGTCGGCTCCGCCGGCGTCCGGGAACTCCAGCGGGAGGACCCCCATCCCGATCAGGTTGGAGCGGTGGATGCGCTCGAAGGAGGTCGCGATCACCGCCCTCACCCCGAGCAGCCGGGTCCCCTTGGCAGCCCAGTCGCGCGACGAGCCCGAGCCGTACTCCGCTCCGGCCAGTACCACCAGGGGGGTGCCCTCGGCCTGGTAGTTCATCGCCGCGTCGTAGATCGAGGTGACCTCGCCACCGCGGGTGAAGTCGCGCGTGAAGTTCCCCTCGGTCCCGGGCGCGAGCTGGTTGCGCAACCGGATGTTGCCGAAGGTCCCGCGGATCATGACCTCGTGGTTGCCGCGGCGGGAGCCGTAGGAGTTGAAGTCACGGCGCTCGACGCCGTGCTCGAGCAGGTAGCGCCCCGCGGGGCTGTCGCTCTTGATCGCACCAGCCGGTGAGATGTGGTCGGTGGTGACCGAGTCGCCGAGCTTGGCCAGCACCCGCGCACCGACGATGTCGGTCAGCGGTTGCGGATGCCGCTCGAGCCCATCGAAGAAGGGGGGCTTGCGGATGTAGGTGGAGTCCTCGTGCCAGTCGAAGGTGTCGCCCTCCGGGATGGGCAGCGAGCGCCAGGTCTCGTCGCCCTCGAACACCGACGAGTACTCCTCGCCGAACATCTCGGTCTGCAGGGCGTGGTTGACCACCTCCTGGACCTCCTGCGGCGATGGCCACAGATCGGCCAGGTAGACCGGCTGGCCTTCGGCATCGGTCGCGAGCGGCTCGGTGTCGAGGTCCACGTCCATCGAGCCCGCCAGCGCGTAGGCGACCACCAGCGGTGGCGAGGCCAGGTAGTTCATCTTGACGTCGGGGTTGATCCGCCCCTCGAAGTTGCGGTTGCCCGACAGGACCGAGACCACCGCGAGATCGTGGTCCCGGACCGCCTCACTGACCTCGGGGATCAGCGGGCCGGAGTTTCCTATGCAGGTGGTGCAGCCGTAGCCGACGAGGTTGAAGCCGAGCTTGTCGAGGTAGGGGGTCAGCCCGGCACGTTCGTAGTAGTCCATGACCACCTTCGAACCGGGCGCCAGGGTGGTCTTGACCCAGGGCTTGCGCTCGAGGCCGCGATCGACCGCCTTCTTCGCCAGCAGCGCGGCGGCGATCATCACCGACGGGTTGGAGGTGTTGGTGCAGGAGGTGATCGCCGCGATGACCACCGCTCCGTGGTCGAGGGTGAAGCGCGTCCCGTCGGCGAGGGTCACCTCGGTCGGGCGCGAGGGTCGCCAGTCGTGGGTCCCGTCGCCGTGGCCGTCGGCCCTGCCGGTCCCCGCGTCCGGCGAGCTGACGTCGCCCGTCACGGGGTCGCTCGCCGGGAAGGTGCCCTTGAGCCCGTTGTCGAGGGTGCCCGCCTGCTCCTCGTCGGTGTAGTCGGTCAGGGCCGAACGGAAGGCTTCCTTGGCCCGAGCGAGATCCACACGGTCCTGCGGCCGCTTGGGGCCGGCCAGCGAGGGCACGACCGTCGAGAGGTCGAGGTGGAGCGTCTCGGAGTAGGCGGCCTCATGGGTGGGGTCGTGCCACAGGCCCTGCTCCTTGCAGTAGGCCTCGACCAGGGCCACTTGCTCTGGCGAGCGGCCGGTGAAGCGCAGGTAGGTCAGCGTCTCCTCGTCGACCGGGAAGATCGCGGCCGTCGAGCCGTACTCCGGGGACATGTTGCCGATCGTTGCACGGTTGGCGAGCGGGATCGCGGCGAGCCCGGGCCCGTAGAACTCCACGAACTTGCCCACCACCCCGTGCTCGCGCAGCATCTGGGTGATGGTCAGAACCAGGTCGGTGGCCGTCGCTCCCTCCGGCAGCTCCCCCTCGAGCCGGAAGCCGACCACCTTCGGGACGAGCATCGAGACCGGCTGGCCGAGCATGGCGGCCTCGGCCTCGATCCCACCGACGCCCCAGCCCAGCACACCGAGGCCGTTGACCATCGTGGTGTGGGAGTCGGTACCCACCAGGGTGTCCGGATAGGCCTGACGCTGCCCCTGCGCACCCTCGGCATCGAACACCACACGCGCGAGGTACTCGATGTTCACCTGGTGCACGATGCCCGTGCCGGGCGGCACGACCTTGAACCGGTCGAAGGCGGACTGCCCCCAGCGCAGGAACTGGTAGCGCTCCCGGTTGCGCTCGAACTCGAGCTCGATGTTGCGCTGCAGGGAATCGGCGGTGCCGAACACGTCAGCGACGACCGAGTGGTCGATGACGAGCTCAGAGGGCACCAGCGGGTTGATGCGTGACGGGTCGCCGCCGAGGTCGGTCATGGCCTCACGCATGGCGGCGAGGTCGACGACGGCGGGCACGCCGGTGAAGTCCTGCAGCACCACGCGCGCGGGGG
>JBKGZF010000155.1:0-5893 GCA_046545715.1 Nitriliruptoraceae bacterium
GCCGAGCACCGCCAACACCCAGCCTCCGACGGTGGCGGGCACCCCGTGGGTCACCGCGATCACGCGGTCATCGGAGACACCGAGGACCTCGACCTCCGCCACGGTGGCACGCCATGGCGAGAACGTCCCCGAGACGACCAGTGCGCCACCCAGGACGATGCACACGCCGGCGATCCCGCTGCCGCGTCGCAGCAGGCGCACGGCCAACGCGGTGTCGCCTCGCACCCATGCCTCCGTGGCTCATCCGGGGCTCGACCGACCGGTTGTCGTCGTCGGGAACCTAGTGGCTCGGGGCTCCGCTAGGGTCCTGCGCGCCGACCGCATCCACGGCTGCCGTCCCCGTGGCAGGGAGCGCGACCCGTGCCCACCTCACCCTCGCCGAGCCGGCTGGCCGTGCTCGTCTCCGGCGGCGGCACCAACCTCGAGGCGCTGCTCACCGCGATCGCGGCCGACCCTGGCTTCGGTGGCGAGGTGGTGGTCGTCGGCGCCGACCGTCCCGATGCCGGCGGCCTCGAGCGTGCCCGCGACGCGGGCGTGCCCACCGTCGTGGAGCCCTTCGCCGATCATGCCGAGCGCACCGCCTTCGAACGGGCGCTGGTGGCGGATCTCGCTGCCTTCGACGTCGACGCGGTGGTGCTCGCCGGCTTCATGCGTGTGCTCACCGCGACCTTCCTCTCGGCCTGGCCGGACCGGGTCGTCAACACCCACCCGTCGCTGCTGCCCGCGTTCCGTGGCGCGCACGCCGTGCCCGAGGCGCTGGCCTACGGCGTGAAGGTCACCGGCTGCACCGTGCACCTGGTCGACGAACAGGTCGACCGCGGCCCGATCATCGCCCAGGAGCCGGTGCCCGTCCGTGACGACGACACCGAGGACAGCCTCCACGAGCGCATCAAGACCGTCGAGCACCGGCTGCTGCCGACGTGCGTCGCAGCGATGTGCCAGGGCCGGCTCCACCTCGATGGTCGTCATGTACGTCTGACCCCGCCGCGCTGAGCGACCACCGCCGCTTCCGGCCCACGATCGCGCTGCCCGCCCCATGGACCTGCCCTGCCACCTCCTCCCGCTACCTGCCAAGGAGCCGTCGTGACCGCGACCCCGGTCTCCCGTGCCCTGCTCAGCTGCTACGACAAGACGGGTCTGGTCGAGTTCGCGCGTGGGCTCGACGACCACGGCGTCGAGCTGATCTCTACCGGCTCGACCGCCGGCGTACTGCGCGAAGCGGGGCTGACGGTCACCGAGGTGGCGGAGCTCACCGGCTTCCCGGAGTGCCTCGACGGTCGGGTCAAGACGCTGCACCCACGGGTGCACGCCGGCATCCTGGCCGACCGCGCAGACCCGGCGCACGTGGCCGAGCTCGAGGAGCTCGGGATCGAGGCCATCGAGCTGGTGGTGGTCAACCTCTATCCGTTCCATGACACCGTCGCCGCCGGCGCGCCCGATGCCGACGTGATCGAGATGATCGATATCGGCGGGCCCACGATGGTGCGTGCCGCTGCCAAGAACCACGGCTCGGTCGGGGTCGTCGTGGATCCGCACGACTACCCGCGGATCCTGGGGGAGCTCGAGGAGCACCGTGGCCTGCGCGGTGAGCTACGTCGCGAGCTCGCAGTGGCCGCCTTCCAGCAGACCGCACGCTACGACGCCGCGGTGGCCACCTGGTTCCAGCGCGACGAGGAGCTGCCCGCCCAGCTCTCGTTGGCCCTGCCGCGGACCGCGACCCTGCGTTACGGCGAGAACCCGCACCAGGCGGCCGCCCTCTACCGCTTGGACGCGTCCTCGGGCGGCGTCGGCTCGGTTGCGGTGCGCCCGGCCGATGGTGGCATCGCAGCCGCCGAGCAGCTGCACGGCAAGGAGCTGTCGTACAACAACCTGATCGACACCGATGCGGCCTGGGGCATGATCGTCGACATCGAGGATCCGTGCGTCGCGATCATCAAGCACACCAACCCTGCGGGCTTCGCCGTGGGTGGTGAGCTGGTCGAGGCCTACGACCGTGCGTTCGAGGGCGATCCGGTCAGCGCCTTCGGCGGCATCGTCGCCGCGAACCGACGCATCGACGCCGCCACGGCCGGGCGCATCGCCGAGCTGTTCGTCGAGGTGGTGATCGCTCCAGGGTTCGAGTCCGCGGCCCTGGAGACGCTCAGCGCCAAGCGCAACCTCCGGTTGCTGGCGATGCCCGGAGTGGAGCGTCCGCGCGATGGTTGGCAGCTGCGCAGCGTTGCCGGCGGACTGCTCGTCCAGCAAGCTGACGTCGGCGACGAGCCGTGGGCCGAGTGGCGCACCGTCACCCGGGCCGAGCCGGATGAGGCGACGATGACCGATCTGCGCTTCGCCTGGCTCGCCGCGAAGCACGTCAAGTCCAACGCGATCGTGCTCGTCAACGACCAGCAGCTGGTCGGTGTGGGGGCCGGACAGATGAGCCGGGTCGATTCGGTACGGCTCGCCGTCGAGCGCTCCGGCGAGCGCCATGCCGGCTCGGTGCTCGCCAGCGACGCCTTCTTCCCGTTCCGGGACGGGCCGGATGCTGCCGCCGCGGCGCAGGTGCGTGCGATCGTCCAGCCGGGTGGCTCGGTACGGGACGACGAGGTCATCGCCGCCGCCGACGAGCACGGCATCACGATGGTGTTCACCTCGCGCCGGCACTTCCGCCACTGAGCTTCCTACCCAGCACGAAGGAGGATCCGATGACCGCAACCATCATCGATGGCAAGGCGCTGGCCCAGCAGGTACGGGCGCGCATCGCGGACGAGGTCGCCCAGCTCAAGACCGACCACGGGGTCACCCCCGGGCTCGCGGCGGTGCTGGTCGGTGAGGATCCCGCCTCACAGGTCTACGTCGGCATGAAGCACAAGGCCTCCGAGGCGGCCGGGATGCACTCGCGCCAGCTCGTCCTCGACGAGGACACCTCCCAGGCTGATCTCGAGCGCACCGTCACCGAGCTCAACGATGACGAGGCCATCGACGGCATCCTGGTCCAGCTGCCGTTGCCCGACCATCTCGACCCACGGCCGGTACAGGAGCTGATCGCCCCCGCCAAGGACGTCGACGCGCTCAACCCCTACACCGTGGGCCGTCTCACCGTCGGCGACCCGATCTTCTTCTCGGCCACTCCCTACGGCGTGCTCGAGATCCTCGCGCACGCCGGGGTCGAGATCGCCGGCTCCCACGTCGTGGTGGTCGGCCGCTCCAACCTCGTCGGTCGGCCGCTGTCGGTGATGCTCACCCTCAAGGGGCGTGACGCGACCGTCACCCTGGCGCACTCGCGCACCCGTGATCTGCCGGGCGTGTGCCGTTCGGCGGACGTCCTCGTCGCTGCCGCTGGACGACGCGAGTTGATCACGGCGGACATGGTCTCACCAGGTGCGGTCGTGATCGACGTCGGGACCAACCGTGACGAGGAGGGCAAGCTCGTCGGCGACGTCGACTTCGAAGGCGTCTCACAGGTCGCGGGCGCTATCACGCCGGTGCCCGGCGGGGTCGGCCCGATGACGGTCACCATGTTGCTGCAGAACACCCTCGAGGCGGCGCGAGCCCGGCGCGGGCTTCCCGCGCGCTGATCCCCGTGCCGTGCTCTGGTCTGGTCTCTGGGTCGTCGGTCTGTGGTGCACCGCTTCACCGGGTACGCCGCCTCACCGTTTGACCGTGATCCCGCTGATGGCCGGAGCAGCCGGGCCGGCACCGGGCATGCGCCACGCGTCGAGGCGGTCGGCGGCGAAGCCGTGATCCGCGAGCGCCGTGCGGGTGTCACGGGTGAGTCGGCAGCCGCGTGCGACGACCGTCCACGCAGGCTCGATCGCACGTTGGAAGGCGGCCGCCACCGGGTGGTGGGAGGCGACGTGCTCCAGGACCACCAGGCGACCGTCGTCGCGCAGCACCCGTCGGATCTCGGTGATGGCGAGGTCGAGGTCGTCGACGCTGCACAGCACCAGTGTCGAGATCACCGTGTCGGCGCAGGTATCGGGCAGCGGCAGGGCCTCGACCGGTGCGTCCAGCACCTCGATGTCGAGATCGTCGCGCAGCGCGGCCGTAGCGCGCAGCCGACGTGACATCGCCGGGTTGGGCTCGAGCGCGGTGACCCGCTCAGGCCGGCTGTCGAGGTGGCGGAGGTTGATGCCGGTGCCGGCGCCGACCTCGACGACGTGGCCCCCGAGGCCGGTCAGCAGCTGCTCTCGGCGCCGTCCGAGCGCACCTCGCTCTGCCCCGGACATGACCCGGTCGTAGCTGGCGGCGAAGGCCCGGTCGAGCGTGGACAGGGTGGCCTCCCGGGTCGCTGCGGCAGGGTGCGGTGGAGGTCCGAGCCGATGCGCAGGTGCGGTCCGCTCCACGGTACGGAGCGGGGCGGCCACCGTAGCTAGGCTCGCTCCCACCTCGTTCGCTCGCGTCCAGGAGCCAGCCATGAGCTCGCCCGTCCGTGTCAGCATCACCGGTGCCGCCGGTCAGATCGGCTACGCCTTGGTGTTCCGCATCGCATCCGGCCAGATGTTCGGCCAGGACACGCCCGTCGAGCTGCGTCTGCTGGAGATCACCCCGGCCCTGCCGGCACTCGAGGGGGTGGCGATGGAGCTCGAGGACTGCGCGTTCCCCCTGCTCTCGGGCATCGAGCTGACCGACTCCGCTGACACCGCCTTCGACGGGGCGAACGTCGCCTGCCTCGTCGGCGCCAAGCCGCGCGGCCCCGGCATGGAGCGCGCCGACCTGCTGCGCGACAACGGCGCGATCTTCACCACCCAGGGCCGCGCGCTGAACAACGCCGCGTCCGACGTGCGGGTCGCGGTGGTCGGCAACCCAGCCAACACCAACGCGCTGATCACCGCAGCGAACGCGGAGGGCGTCGACCGCGAGCGGATCACCGCGATGGTCCGGCTCGACCAGAACCGTGCGATGTCCCAGCTGGCGAGGAAGGCGGGCGTTGCCGTCAGCGAGGTCAGCAACCTCGCGGTGTGGGGCAACCACTCACCGACGATGGTGCCCGACTTCGACAACGCCAGGATCGGTGGACGGCCGGCTACGGAGGTGATCACCGACCGCGCCTGGCTGGAGGGCGAGTTCCTGACCACGGTCCAGGAGCGCGGCAAGGCCATCATCGACGCGCGCGGCTCCTCGTCGGCCGCGTCCGCGGCGAACGCGCTGGTCGACCACGTCCGTGACTGGTGCGGTGGGACGCCGACACCCGAGGGGGACTGGGTGTCGATGGCGGTGCCGTCGGACGGCTCCTACGGCGTTCCGGACGGGCTGATCTCCGGCTTCCCGGTGACCACCGACGGCGCCGGCAGCTACCGCATCGTCCAGGGGCTGACGCTCTCGGACTTCACCCGCTCGAAGCTCGAGGCCACGGTCGCTGAGCTCGAGGAGGAGCGCAGCGCCGTCGCTGAGATGCTCTAGGCCCTACGGCGGCGGCCGGGTCGCCCGCGCCGAGCTGAGCAGTGCCTGCCGGATCGCCGGGGGCGACGTGCCGGTGAGCGTCTGGGCGCTGAGGCCGGTCCGCGGGTGGTGCCAGCGGCGGCTGCCGTCGGGGGACTGCTGCGCCTGCCACCCTTCGCGTTCGCGGCTGCGGTTGTGCCGCGCGCAGAGCGGCGCGAGGTTGGCGGCGTCGGTGGCTCCGCCTTGGTGGTCGCCGTCGGCCGGCGACCACGGGCGGGCGTGATCGAGGTCGCTGATCCGGGCCGCCGTACGGCACCCGGGATGGCTGCAGGTGGTGTGGCGGGCGAGGACCGCGTCGGCCAGCCAGTCCGGCGGCACGCGCGTCCGCCGACCGACCCCGAGCACGGCGCCGGTCCCGTCGAGCACGATGGTGCGCAGATCCGCCCCCCGCTCGGCGACGAGCCGACGGATGGTGGCCGCGTCCGCCCACATGCGGCCGCCGGCCAGCGTGGTCAGCAGCTCGGCGGGCAGC
>JBKGZF010000156.1:0-5880 GCA_046545715.1 Nitriliruptoraceae bacterium
CTCGTCGGGTGCCTGGCTCGGCGGGACTACTTGGCGCGTTCGACGATGCTGGCCAGGCGCCACCGCTTCAGCTTGGAGATCGGTCGCGTCTCCGCGATCCGGACCAGGTCACCGATACCGGCCTCGTTGGCCTCGTCGTGGACGTGGTACTTCTTGCTGGCGGTGAGCGTCTTGCCGTAGAGCGGGTGGGTGGTGCGGCGGTCGACCCTCACGACGATGGTCTTGTCGTGCGCAGCCGAGACCACCACGCCGACACGCTGCTTGCGGCGGTTGCGGGTGGTTGTGTCTACGGTGTCTGCCATGGTCAGGCCTCGTTCTCGCGGGCTACCGCGATCTCACGTTCGCGCATCACGGTCAGGACCCGCGCGATTGTGCGCTTGACCTCCTTGATGCGACGCGGGTTGTCGAGCTGGCCGGTGACGACCTGGAAGCGCAGGTTGAACAGCTCCTCCTTGGACTCGCTCAGCTGCTGGCGCAGCTCGTCGTCGGGGAGCTCACGCAGTTCGGTCGCGGTCATCATTCGCCGCCCTCCTCGCGCTTGACGAACTTGGTCCTCACCGGGAGCTTGTGCGATGCACGTCGCATCGCCTCACGGGCGAGGTCCTCGCTGACCCCCGAGAGCTCGAACATCACCCGGCCCGGCTTGACGGGGGCCACCCAGTGCTCGGGCGAGCCCTTGCCGGAGCCCATGCGGGTCTCGAGCGGCTTCTTGGTGATCGAGCGATCCGGGAAGATGGTGATGCGTACCTTCCCGCCACGCTTGACCGCACGGGTGATCGAGATCCGGGCGGATTCGATCTGGCGAGCGGTGATCCAACCGGGCGAGGTCGCCATCAGGCCGTAGTCGCCGACGTAGACCTGCGTGTGGCCCTTGGACATGCCCTTGAGCGGACGGGGCCGGTGCTGCTTACGGTGCTGGACGCGCTTGGGGGCGAGCATCAGGCGTCACCCTCCTTCGACTGCTCATCAGCAGCCGGATCGTCGGTGGGAGCCTCGGCGCGGACGGTCGCATCCTCGTCGGTCGCATCCTCGTCGGTCGTCGCCTCGTCGGCCTCCTCGGATGCTGAGCCCGCCGGCTGCGCCTCGGCCTCATCGCCGAGCTGCTCGGCCGGCATCGGACCGGACTGCGGAGGCTCGCTCACGGTGGTCGACCCCTCTGCCGCCTCAGCTGCCGAAGCGGGAGCGTCACCGGTCCCGGGCGGTGCCGGTGAGGCCGGAGCCTCCGGGGTCTCGCTCGTTGCAGCGACCTGGTCGCCAGCTCCGCTGCCGTCGCCCTCCTGCTCCTGCGCCGACTTCTTCGAGCCGACGCCCGTGACCTTCTTCGCCACGCTCGCGGCCTTGCGGGCGGTCTTGCGCCGCGGTCGGTCGTCGACGGGACGGCCCTCGGCCAGGGCACGGGCACGATCCATGGCACGTGCGGCCTCGGCCTCCTCGCCGGTCCCGAGCTGATCGCCGGTGTAGATCCAGACCTTGACGCCGATGCGCCCGTAGGTGGTGCGTGCCTCGTCGAACCCGTAGTCGACCTTGGCGCGCAGCGTGTGCAACGGCACCCGACCCTCGCGGTACCACTCGGTGCGGCTCATCTCCGCTCCACCGAGCCTGCCGCTGACCTGGATACGGATGCCCTTGGCACCAGCCTTCATCGCCGACTGCACCGCACGACGCATCGCCCGGCGGAACGAGACACGACCACGCAGCTGCTCGGCGACGTTGAACGCCACCACCTGGGAGTCGAGCTCAGCGTTCTTGATCTCGATGATGTTGAGCTTGACCTTCTTGCTCGTCATCTTCTCCAGGTCACCGCGGATCGCATCCGCCTCCGACCCACGTCGGCCGATGACGATGCCCGGCCGTGCGGCCTGGACCGACACCTCGACGTTGTCGCGGGTACGGGTGATGTCGATACGGCTGATGCCGGCGTGCCGGACCCGCTCACGGATGTAGCGACGCACCCGGTCATCCTCGTGGAGGTACGCGGCGTACTCCTTCTTGTCCGCGATCCACTTGGACTTCCAGTCGGTGGTGACACCCAGGCGGAAGCCGTACGGGTTTACCTTCTGACCCATGTCTAGTTCTCCTCCGCGGGCGTCACGACGACGGTGATGTGGCTCGTCCGCTTGCGGATGCGATAGGCGCGGCCGAGTGCCCGCGGTTGGTAACGGCGCAGGGTGGGTCCCTCGTCGGCGAACGCACGGTCCACCACGAGCTCATCCGGATCGAGCTCGTCGTTGTTCTCCGCGTTCGCGATCGCCGAGTTGAGGACCTTGAGCAGCGGGCGTGCCGCGTGCTTGTCCGCGAACTCGAGGACGCGCTGGGCCTCGTGGACGGGCTGACCGACGATCAGCTGGGTGAGTTGACGCACCTTCGTCGGGCTGACCCGCACGAACCTGGCGGTCGCTTTGACCTTGGTCTGCATCTGCAACGCTCCTAGCGGCGCTTCTGGGCCTGCTTCTCGCCGGCGCCGCCCCACTTGATCGAGCGGGTGGGGGCGAACTCGCCCAGCTTGTGGCCGACCATGGACTCGGTGATGAAGACCGGCACGTGCTTGCGTCCGTCGTGCACGGCGATCGTGTGCCCCACCATCTCGGGGAACACGGTCGAACGCCGCGACCAGGTCTTGATCACGCGCTTCTCGCCGGCCTCGTTCTGCGACTCCACCTTCTTCATCAGGTGGGCGTCGACGAAGTAGCCCTTCTTCAAGCTGCGTGGCATGTTGTCTCAACCTCCATCGGGTCGCTCGGAGCGACCCGGCCGGACGCGCGCGAGCGCGTGCTCGCTCAGCGCCGGCGCTTCTTGCCGCGACGACGGATGATGTACTGGTCTGAGTGGTGCTTGCGCTTGCGGGTCCGGCGCTCGGGATTGCCCCACGGGTCGACCGGATGACGTCCACCGGACGAGCGGCCCTCACCACCACCGAGCGGGTGATCGATGGGGTTCATCGACACACCTCGGGTCTGGGGGCGCTGCCCCTTCCAGCGGGTCCGACCGGCCTTGCCGAGCGAGAGCAGCTCGTGTTCCTCGTTGCCGACGGCACCGATGGCCGCCCGACAGCGCGCGTCGATCAGGCGGATCTCGCCGGAAGGCATCCGCACCGCCGCGTACTTGCCCTCCTTGGCGAGCAACTGGATCGCGGTGCCGGCCGAACGTCCGAACTTCGCGCCACCACCCGGCCGCAGCTCGACGGCATGGATCGTGGTACCGACCGGGATGTTGCGCAGCGGCAGGGCGTTGCCGACCTGGATGTCGGCGGCCGGCCCCGACTCCACCCGGGCACCGACCTTCAGGTTACGGGGGGCGAGGATGTAGCGCTTCTCACCGTCGTGGTAGTGGAGCAGCGCGATGCGCGCGGAGCGGTTGGGGTCGTACTCGACCGCGGCCACCGTCGCCGGGACCCCGTCCTTGTTGCGACGGAAGTCGATGACACGGTACTGGCGCTTGTGCCCACCGCCGCGGTGACGGCTGGTGATGCGGCCGTGGACGTTGCGTCCGGCCTTCGCCGGCAAGGGCGCGAGCAGCGACTTCTCCGGGGTCGACCGAGTGATGGTCGCGAAGTCACTGGCAGAGGCCCCGCGCCGCGCGGGCGAGGAGGGCTTGTACTTGCGGATGGCCATGGGAGTGCCTCGTGTCCAGCAGGTGGTCAGGTCGCGTCGGCCTACAGGCCGGCGTCGAACAGCTCGATCTCATCCCCGGGGGCGACCGTCACGATCGCGCGCTTGACGTCAGGACGCTTGCCGATGACCCAGCCGCGGCGCTTGCGCTTGCCGGCGCGGTTCATCGTGTTCACGCTGACGACGTCGACGTCGAAGATCGCCTGGATGGCCTGCTTGATCTGGGTCTTGTTCGCGCGGGGGTCGACGAGGAAGGTGTACTTGTTCTCGTCGAGCAGGCCGTAGGACTTCTCCGAGATCACCGGGCGCAGGATGATGTCGCGTGGATCGTTCATCGGGCGGCCTCCGTCTTCGAGGTGGACGACGACTGCTCCGCGGTGCTGCGACGCTGACCTGTGCCGATCAGCTCCAGTGCGGCCTCGTCGAACACGACCTGATCGCTTACGACCACGTCGTGGGTGTTGAGCTGGTCCACCACGAGCGTGTGCACGTGGGGAAGGTTGCTGAAGGAGCGCAGCGTCGCCTCGTCGGTGTCGGCGAGCACGACGAGCGTCGAGCCGTCCACCGCGAGGGCCTCGAGCAGAGCGACCGCGCTCTTGGTCTTGGGGGCCTCGAAGCTGAGGTCGCGCACGACCTTGACCGCCGCGTGCTGGGCGCGGTCGGTCAGCACCGACCGCAGCGCGGCTCGCCTCACCTTGCGGTTGACCCGCACCGACCAGTCCTTCGGCACGCGACCATGGGCGGTGCCCCCGCCGATCCACTGCGGCGAGCGGGTAGAGCCCTGCCGCGCGCGGCCGGTGCCCTTCTGGCGCCACGGCTTGCGGCCGCCGCCGGCGACCTCACCGCGCGTCTTGGTCTTGTGCGTGCCCTGGCGGGCGGCGGCGAGCTGCGCGGTCACGACCTGGTGTACGACGGGGACGTTGACCTCGCCGGCGAACCACTGCGCGGGCAGCTCGACCGAGCCGACCGACGCTCCGGTCCGGTCGGTCACCTCAACCGTGGGATTGTCTGCTGTGGCCATCAGGCCTCACCACCCTTGTCGCTCGCCTTGACGGCGGACCGGACGAACACCACCTGGCCATCGGAGCCCGGCAGGGCACCCTTGACCAGCAGCAGCTGATGCTCGGTGTCGACGTCGACGATCTCGAGGTTCTGGACGGTGACCTTGTCGCCGCCCATGCGTCCGGCCATGCGGGTGCCCTTGAACGTCCGCCCTGGGGTCGCCGCACCGCCGACGGCACCGGGGTGCCGGTTCTTCTTCTTCACGCCGTGACCGTCACCGAGCCCACGGAAGTTGTGGCGCTTCATGACCCCGGCGTAGCCCTTGCCCTTGCTGGTTCCGGTCACGTCCACGACATCGCCCTTGGCGAACGTGTCCACCGCGACCGTCTCACCGAGCTCGGGTAGTTCATCGCCGTCGGTGAGCCGCAGCTCGGCCAGCACCCGTGCGGAGTCGACGCCGGCCTTGGCGAGGTGACCCGCGGTGGGCCGGTTGACCTTACGGCGGGCTCCGTAGGCGAGCTGGACGGCGGTATAGCCATCCCGATCGACGGTCTTGACCTGCGTGACGGTGTTGGGGTCGGCCTGGACCACGGTCACGGGCACCACGCGGTTGTCCTCATCGAACACCTGCGTCATGCCGAGCTTGGTCCCGAGGATGCCCTTGGAAGCCATGGGAGTCTCCTACCTGCTGACCCTGCTCCGCCCGACGGGGGCCGGAGGGGTCGTGTGATCGGCGCTCGTCGCCGGTGTCAGAGCTTGATCTCGATGTCGACACCGGCTGGCAGCGACAGGCCCATCAGCTTGTCGATGGTCTTCTGCGTGGGTACGTGGATGTCGATCAGTCGCTTGTGGGTGCGCATCTCGAAGTGCTCCCGCGAGTCCTTGTACTTGTGCGGGGACTTGATCACGCACCAGACGTTGCGCTCGGTGGGCAGCGGTACCGGCCCGGTGACATGCGCCCCGGTTGCCTCGACCGTGTCCACGATCTCACGCGCGGAACGATCGAGGATCTCGTGGTCGTAGGCCTTGAGTCGGATCCGGATCTTCTGGTCAGCAGCCATCTGTCTCTCTTCTCGTCTCTCCAGCCCACGTGCCGTGTCTGGATGCGGCCGGAGCGCTGCTCTGATCGGAGCTGTCGGGTGCGAAGCCCGACTGGGCTCCCCGGTGGTACCGGTGTGGTGGGGTCATTGGAGGATGTTGGTGACCCGGCCCGCGCCGACGGTGCGGCCACCCTCACGGATAGCGAACTTCACACCCTCTTCCATCGCGA
>JBKGZF010000157.1:0-5878 GCA_046545715.1 Nitriliruptoraceae bacterium
GACCAGATCCGTCACGCCGCTGTCGCCTACCTGGCGGCTCCCGGCTACGCGCAGATGTTCGAGCGCGCCGGCTTCGGCGAGGTGGTGGCCATGGCCCGCGACGGCGCCCATCCACGGCAGCTGCTGGCGGCCGTGCCGGACGAGCTGGCGGCGGCGGTCGGCGCGGTGGGCGACCGTGACCAGGTGCTGGCGCGGCTGGACGCCTACGGACGGGCGGGTGCCGACCAGGTGGTCATCGTGCCGTCGGCGACGGACGACGATCCGGCGGGGGAGGCGACCCTGCGTTCGATCGCGGCGGCTCGGCTGGAGCGAAGCGCACCTGCGGACGCTCCAGCCTGACCCCACAGCGGTCGCACTTGAGCATCGGCGCGAGCGCCCGTCCGCAGGCGCGGTGGTGGATGTCCAGCGTCCGGGGCGCATCGTCGAACCACCGGTCGGCCCAGGCCACGATCAGGGCGAACACCGGGAAGAACGCCATGCCCTTGGCGGTGAGGTGGTAGGACACCGCGCGCCGACCCGGCTCGTGGCGCCGGTCGAGGATGCCCTGCTCACACAGGCCCCCGAGACGTTGGCTGAGCACGCTCGGGCGGATCCCGAGCTCACGCTCGAGCTCGCTGAAGCGGTGCACGCCGAGGAACACCGCGGCGGTCAGCGCCGTCGACCACCGGTCGCCGAGGATGGCCATGGTCTCGGGGAAGAACAGCTCGGGACGGTCGGCGATCGACTCCCACCCGCTACGGCGGAAGCGCCGAGGCGGGGTGGCGTCGCGCACCGCGGTATCAGGCTCGCGCTGAGCGGTGGTATCACGGGCGGTGACGGGCTCGCCGCAGTGGTCGCAGGCCAGCCGCGGATCGCAGCGCTCGCCACACAGCGAGTGGACGAGCATCGGCAGCTCATCGGCGCGGCCGGGCACCCAGTGGTACTCCCAGCTCCAGATCGCCACGAGCACCGACCACAGGTCGAGGCCGGCATCGGTGAGCCGGTACTCCGAGCGGGTCCGCCGCTGGTCGCGGTACGGGCGGCGGTAGAGGACGCCCGCCTCGACCAGCGAGCGCAGGCGTGGCGAGAGCACGGCCTCGGAGACGCCGAGGGTGTCACGCCAGACGTTGAACCGGCGCACCCCGAAGAAGGCCTGCTGGAGGATCAGCAGGGTCCACTGGTCGCCCAGCAGGTCCAGCGCGCGACCGATCCGGTCCCGGGCTGGCTCGGCCATGCTCGTCATCCTCCGTGCGCGACGCCAGGTTAGGGGTCGCCGCCACCGGCATGGTCGAGGGGGTCCCCACCCAGGAAGGCGGCGAGCTCGGGCAGCAGGGGCAGGAACGGCTCGAGGCTGCGGTGCCCTGCATCCGGCACCAGCCGCAGGCGTGCTCGGTCGCCGGCCGCTGCGACCAGGCGCTCGGCATCCTGAGGGGGGACGGTGGTGTCGTCCAGCCCGTGGACGACGAGGACGTCGGCGCGGACCTCCCGGATCGTGTTCACCGGCGCGAAGTCCTCGAAGCGGTGCCCGATCGTGTCCTCGATGGTGCGCAGCACCCGGTTGGTGACCGTCCGCGGGGCCGGGCGCAGCCCGCGTGCGCGCGGCAGCAGCTCCTCGGGATGGGCCATGGAGGCGATCGCGACGACGCGTGCGATCGCGGGGTCGCGTGAGGCGGCCAGCAGGGCGGCGCCAGCACCGACGGAGTGGCCGACCAGCCCGATCCGGGTCGGCGCCACCTCGTCTCGCTGGCGCAGCCAGGCGACGCCCGCTTCGAGGTCCTCGGCGAAGCGGGGCATGGACATGAACGTGGTCGCCTCGCTGCGCCCATGCCCACGGGCGTCGAGGAACAGCGCTGACAGCCCCGCATCGGCCAGGCTCGCCGCGGCGGGCAGCAGATCAGGTCCGGCGCTGCCCCAGCCGTGCATCACCACGACCGCCGGACCGGCTCCCGCCGGCGGCGCGACCGGGAGGTACCAGCCACGCAGGATGCTCCCGTCGCAGGCGGACAGCTCGACGTCCTCGGCCCGCAGGCCGAGCTCGTCCGGGGTCGGCCGGACCGGGGACCGCGGGATGCGGTAGGCCCGCAGCAGCAACCATCGCAGCATGGCTGCCGACGGTACTGCCGAACCCGCTCACCGTGCGCCCCTCGGGGCTCGGCGATCCCGTCGACGCTGATCGCAGAGGGGGGGTTGACCAGCGTGGCCGCAGAGGGCAGCCTTGGCGGCGTGGCCACCCTCGTGCCTTCGCCAGACACCGACGCTGCTGAAGTCGTCATCGGCCTGCAGCAGCGCTTCGCTGCCTCCGGGATGGAGCTGCCGATCCGTCTGTGGGACGGGCGTGCGTTGGGCCCCTCCGACGCGGGATTCCGGCTCGTGCTGCACCATCCCTGGTCGCTGCGCGCGCTGCTGGTGCCGCCGACCGATCTGCAGGCGGGTGAGACCTACCTCGCTGGAGCGGTGGACGTCGAGGGCTCGATGGTCGCCGCCCTACGTGAGCTGAGGCGGTTCCGGGACGGTCTGACCACGCGCGGCAAGCTCTCGCTCGCGCGGTCGCTGCTGTCGATGCCGCGACCACCTCAGCGCTCGGTAGACGGTCGTGTCCGGCTGCGGGGCCGGCGCCACAGCCAGGGCCGGGACGCGGCGGCGATCCGACATCACTACGACGTCGGCGACGAGCTCTACCACCGCTTCCTCGACGAGGACCTGGTCTACTCCTGCGCCTACTTCGCCGAGAGCGACCGCGAGGCACCTGTCACCGACCGCTCGGTGCTCGATCGCGCGCAGCGTCGCAAGCTCGAGCTGGTGTGTCGCAAGCTGCGCCTGCGGCCGGGGGAACGGTTGCTGGACGTCGGCTGCGGCTGGGGCTCGCTGGCGATCCATGCGGCCCGCTACCACGACGTCGAGGTGGTCGGGGTCACCCTCTCTAAGAACCAGGCGGCTACGGCACGCGAGCGGGTGGCCGCCGCCGGGCTCGCGGACCGGGTACGCATCGAGCTGACCGACTACCGCGATGTGACCGATCGGTTCGACGCCATCGCCTCGATCGGGATGGTCGAGCACGTCGGCGCCGAGCAGCTCGCGGCCTACGTCGCTCACCTCTACGACCGGCTCGAGGAGGGTGGACGGCTGCTCAACCACGGCATCACCACCGGGCAGCGCAACGTGGTGACCGACCTCGCGGCGTCACCCGACAGCTTCATCGGCCGCTACGTCTTCCCCGACGGGGCGCTGGTGCCGGCACACCAGATGGTCTCGCTCTTCGAGCAGGGCGGGTTCGAGATCCGCGACGTCGAGCAGCTGCGCCCGCACTACGCGCGCACGTTGCAGCACTGGGTCGCCAACATCGAGGTCGACTACGACGCGAGCGTCGAGGTGGTCGGTGCGATGACGGCGCGGGTGTGGCGGGCCTACATGGCCGGTTCCTCGGTGGGCTTCGAGACGGGCGACCTCGGGGTGGTCCAGATCCTGGCCACGCGGGGGCTCGCCTCCCTGCCGTTCGATCGCGAGCACCTGGCCGACCTCGGCGACGGTCGCGGGCCGAGCAACCGCAGCTAGGGGCCGTGCGCCGGGCCCTCGGCCCCTGTGGGCTCGGCGTGTGTCGGTGGTTGCCTGCGACCGGCGGTGGCCTCGACCAGCTCGAGGAGCCGGGCGCGGTCGGCCCTTAGTTGGTCGAGCTCGCCACGGCGTTCGATCAGCGCGATCCAGCCCCGCCAGGTGCGGTGGACCTCGATCATCTGCTCGAGGGCACGGACGGCCACCAGGCCCAGGATGGGCGCGAGCACGATGATCAGGCTGCGCGCCCACCAGGTGTTCCAGGGCGCGAGCCAGGCGACGATCAGCCAGGTCGGGGGGAACAGCGCGACACCGGCCAGCAGGCGTGCACTGGCCCGAAGCGCGGGGTCCTTGACCAAGCGCCCGGCCCAGTGCACGCCCCAGTAGGGCAGCGCGTTGACGGCGGCACCGACGGCGGCGAACGGCGCGAGGACCAGCAGCTTGAGCGCGGTGGTCAGCAGCAGCCCCGCGAGGCGTCCAAGGCGGTAGGGCGCCACCAGGTAGGCGTCGCGCAGGCCCAGCAGCGAGAGCCCGAGCTGGTAGTGGGCCACGGCGTCGTGCACGCTACGACGCGCCGGTTGCGGTGCGTCTGCGAGCCGACGGGCGAGCTCCTCGCGGCGGGCGAGCGAGGCTGGCCGTGGCGGCAGCCGGTCGGGATCACGTAGCGCGATGTCGGCGGCGAGCCCCAGCACGCCCGCCTCCCGCTCATCCCGGTAGGCGGGGGCGAGTTCGCGCAGACGTTGCTCGATGCGGTCGGTGAGCCGGCGGACGGCGTCTTGGTCGTCGGCGTCCGCGCCCTCGTCGCCGAGCTCGCGGAGATGTCGGTCGACGTCGATCGGAACGCCGATGCGGACCAGCGCACGTGACCGCAGCGCGACCTTGTCCTCGTAGAGCAGCCCGACCGGCAGGATCGTCAGGTCCTCAGCGCCCGCGTTGCGGGCGCCGAGCGCGATCCTCGCGGCGCCGGTGCGCACCGGACGCAGCATCGGGACCCGCGACAGCCCGCCCTCGGGGAACAGGGCCACTGCCCGGCCACGTGCGAGGTGCTCGTGGCAGGAGGCGAAGGTCGCGTGGTTGCTCGCGGTCGGGTTGCCCTCCTGGGGCCGGTGCACCGGCACCATCCCCGCTAGCCACAGCAGCGGCCGCGCCCACACCGGCCGCCACAGCGAGGCCTTGGCCACGAAACGCGGCAGCAGCCCCAGTGCGTGCATCACCAGCACCGGATCGAGCAGCGCGTTGAAGTGATTGGCGACGATCAGCAGCGGACGGTCGCGGGGGACGTGCTCGCGACCGACGACCTCGAGGTCTCGGAAGAAGCCCCGCAACGCCAGGCGTGCCAGGCCGGTGAGGAAGCGGTCCAGCACAGCGCGCATGTCTGCGAGCGTAGGCGTCGGGGCGCGCCGGCGGTCCTCAGTCGGGCAGCTCGGCGATGCGCGCCAGGAAGGGCTCGACGGCGTCGAGGTGGGAGCCGGGCCAGTAGACCTGCCCGCAGCGCCGACAGCGCGCGAAGGTGTCGAACTCGTGACGGGTCCGTGGGGGCAGCTCCTCGAGCACCTCGGCCTTGTCGACCGGTGCCAGCTCCCCGTTGCAGCGCACACATCGGGTCAGTGGCGCGCGGCGCTCGGCCAGGTCATAGCGGTCTGCCACCTCGATGGCTTGCTCATCGGGATCGTCGGAGCGCGGGCAGTAGGCGTGGACGATCTCGCGGCGCATCAGCAGCTTGCGGTCGCGGCTGAGCAGGATGCGCTGCTCGTCGATCGCCAGCCTGGCGAGGTCGGCGTCGTCGCTGTCGGTGCGGTACCAGCTGTCGAAGCCGAGCAGCCGCAGTCGGCGAGCCAGCGTGCCGAGGTGGACGTCCAGCACGAACCGTCGAGGCTCGGGTGGGGTGGGCCACAGGTCCACGGCCGCGTCCGGCGCGAGCTCACAGAACGGCGGGTAGACCGCGACCCGCTCGCCACCGACGAGCAGGTGGTCGAAGCCGACGGGGCTGCCCTCGACCAGCAGCAGACCGACCTCGGGATGCGGGATGCCGACCGACTCGATGAGGTCCTTGACCGAGCGCGGCTCACCGAAGGGAACCGCGAGCTCACGGCCCTCGACCAGGTCGACGAGCTGCCCGTAGGCGCGTACCTCGATGTGCACGTGGCCGAGCGTACGGGAGCGCGTGTGCGTTGGCGGCTGCGGGCGAGCCCAGAGGTACACGCCAGGGGTGGGAGGGCTACAGCCGGGCGTGCAGGCGGGCGGCCTGCTCGGCGGCCTTGGCGCGCACCTCGTCGGGGTCGACGCGCGTCGCACAGCCCTCGTCGAGCACCACCTCGCCGTCGACGACGACCCGGTGCGGGCGGATCCC
>JBKGZF010000158.1:0-5814 GCA_046545715.1 Nitriliruptoraceae bacterium
CCTCCCACGCGTCCAACGGCAACGGACCATCCGGTGACGCATCGCCGATCGCCCCGGGCCCTCGGGCCCGACGTGCTCAGCCGTGGGTGTCGTCACGAGGCCCGCCACTGCGCACCGCTGCGAACACCACACCGACGACGATCGCCACCAGCAGCACGGCCGCGATGATCACCCACGGCCCGACCCCGCCAGGCATGCCGCCCATGGGGCCGTGACCGTCGGCGCCGCCCGGTTGACCGTCACCGGCCGACGCATCGTCACCGCCCGCGTCGTCGTCGTCGGGCTCGTCGCCGTCCTCGCTCGATAGCTCGCTGAGGTAGGCGACCACATCGTCGATCTCCTCGTCATCGAGCGTCGAGCCGAACGACGGCATCCCGCCGCGTCCATCCACGATGGTGGCCCTGACCTCGTCGACGCCCAACCGGGCGACCGCATCGCGGATGGCGGGGGTGGTTCCCTGCCCTCCAGCGTCCGGTCCATGGCAGGTCGCACACGTCGACTGGAACCGCTCGCGACCGGCCGTGGCATCGCCAGGGGCCTCGTCGGCCGTCGCCGCGAACACCGTGAGCACGGTCAGCAACAGCGAGGCGAGCACGACGACGGCGATGCGGCTCCCACGGTGCCAGCGGGCGCTACCCACGTGTCTGGTCACGGGCCGATACCTCGTCGACGGGCCTGGGGGCGGGGGAAGTCCTGCCCTCTGGGTACGAGCGTGCCACCCGAAGCCTCGGACTGGCCAATCGGCCGCGAGACGCTACGCAGACGACGGTTAGACTCCGACAGGTGTCCGCCACGGGCCTCGTCCATGAGGCCTCGATCACGAGGGCCCCGTCACGGGGACACGGGTCGGCAGACTCATAGGACCGCAGGAGCCAGGCATGACCGGATCCGACCGTCCCGTCTTCATCGTCGGGTGTGCCAGGTCCGGTACCACGCTGCTGCAGCTGATGGTGCAGGCCCACCCACGGCTCGCGATGCCGCCGGAGAACCGCTTCGTGATTCCGGTCTACGAGCGGCGGGTGAAGTTCGGCGACCCGGCCACCGACGAGGCACGCGAGGCCATCGCCAGCTTCATCGTCGACCGCAAGAAGAGCCGGTTCCACGACCTGGGCGTCGATCCCGAGCAGGCACGCCAACGCATCCGTGAGGCTCCGCCGACGATCGGCTCCTACCTCGGCGTGGTGCTCGAGGAGTACGCCAAGCGCTACGACCGGCCGCGCTGGGGCGACAAGCGCCCGAACTACGTCCAGTACCTCGACCGCATCCTGGCGCTGTTCCCCGATGCGCAGATCCTGCACATCATCCGTGACGGGCGTGCCTGCGTGGCCTCGCTCAAGCGCATGCCCTGGTGGGACCACGGCGTGATCCCCGCCATCTACAAGTGGGCGGAGGCCACCCACACCGCCGATTGGGCGAAGGCCGAGCTCCCCACCGACCAGTACCACGAGTTCCGCTACGAGGACCTGGTCTCCGACCCCCAGCCGGTGCTCGAGGGCATCTGCGACTTCCTCGACGAGGACTTCCACCCCGCGATGCTCGAACCGCACAAGGTCGCCGACGACGCGGTGCCCGACTACAAGGCGTGGCACGAACAGACCCACAAGCCGGTCTCCGCCAGCCAGGTGCGCTCGTGGGAGACGGGGCTCGAGCGCAACGAGATCCGCCTCATGGAGCACGTCGCCGGTGCCGAGCTCGAGGCCTACGGCTACGAGCTGTCCACCTCCCGGCTGCGGCGGCGCCCGCCCGCCAAGGACCTCAAGGCCTACCTGGCGTTCCTGGAGCGGCGACGGGACAAGGAGCGCAAGCAGCGTCGGGCCGAGCTGCAGCGCCAGGCGGACTACCCCTGGCCGGTCGCCGCCCAGCTGACCGAGCAGCAACGGCGCCTCGCCTCGGACCCGAGCGCCTCCGCTCCCCAGCAACCCGGTCGCTGAGGACCGACCACCGCCGCACCACGACCGGACGACGGGGACCTCCACGGCCAGGGCCTGGTGTACGGCCTGTACGAACGGACGTTGGATCGGCCCCGCAGTCCCGGCCAGCCTGTCGTTCCATGGCGTGGACCGGATCTCCCCTGCGAGCCCGCTCGCCCCACCGACCGGTCCACGCACGACGGACCCACACACGACCCCCGAGGCCGACGGCATGACGATCGGGCAGTACGCGGTGCCACACCTCGGTGTGGCCGAACCGACGCACCGGCGACCGGTGCCCCCTATCGACTGGTTCGACCGCGCGGTCGCCCGCCTCTACCGACTGACCGCCTGGCGCTACGCGCGGTCCTCGCGCACCTTGGCGGCGTGGTCCTCGCAGCGGCAGGCCCAAGCACACACGTCCCGACCGTCCACGACCTCCAGGGGGCCGGCGACCGCCCCCAGGAGCCGGCGATGGGCCGGTGAACCGGATGTGCCCATCGACGTCGTCTATACCTGGGTGGACGACCGCGACCCCGAGTGGCGCCGTCACTACGACCGCGCCCTCCAGCGACTCGGCCGTGGTGAGCTCAACCGGGAGGCGACCGATCCGGCCCGCTTCCGCAGCCGCGACGAGCTGCGCTACACGCTGCGCTCGCTGGCCGCCTACGCCCCGTTCGTCCGCAACGTCTACGTCGTGACCTCGGGGCAGGTCCCGGAGTGGCTCGACACGACCGCCGACAACCTCCACGTGATCCGCCACGAGGACATCCTCGACGCCGACTGTCTACCGACGTTCAACTCGCATGCGATCGAGAGCCGGCTGCACCACATCCCGGGCCTGGCGGAGCACTACCTCTACCTCAACGATGACTTCTTCTTCGGGCGGCCGACGGCGGCATCGACCTTCTTCACGCCAGACGGTCACCCGCGGTTCTTCCCCGATCACCAGGCGATGGTCCCCGACGGTCCGTGCTCACCCGCTGACCGTGCCGTCGACAGCGCGAGCAAGAACACCCGCGACCTGATGGAGGCCGAGTTCGGTCTCATGGTCAAGTACAAGATGCAGCACGTCCCCTACCCCCAGCGGCGCAGCCTCCTGTTCGAGATGGAGGAGCGCTTCCCCCTGGTGTTCAAGCAGACGGCCCGCAACCAACTGCGCCACCACACCGACCTGAACATCCCCTCCTGCCTGAGCCACTACTACGGCTTCGCCACGGGAGCGGCCCACCCGGGCCGCATCTCGGCCTCCTACATCAACATCGGCAACCCGTGGGCACCGCTGACGATGCGTCGCCTGCTCCAGCGTCACGATCGCGACACGTTCTGTCTCAACGACGGACCGATGAGCGACCGTCGCCGGGCGGTCGTCGCCACGAACCTCACCGACTTCCTCGAGGCGTACTTCCCGACGCCATCGCCGTTCGAGGCGGATCAGGGACACAGCCGCCAGAAGCTCGCCATGTCGGTGAACCCGTAGAGGCAGGCCGAGCGGTAGGTCACCGTCTGCGACCGTGTCGCGGCTCGTGCCTCCCGGCGCCACCCCGGCAGGAGGACGTCCTTGGCGCGGGCAGCAGCATCCTCGTTGACGAAGTAGCCGAGGGTCAGGTGCGGCCGCCAGGACGGGATGCGTACCCCGAGCCGACTACGTAGCCGGGAGACCAGCTCGTCGCGGGCTGCGTGGTGGGAGGCGAGCGCGGTGTCGGAGGCAGCATCCACCGGCGCCAGCCGCGCGACGAGCACGTGCCCCCAGATGCCCAGCCCCGCCAGCGAGAACGTCACCGGGGCGCGCCAGACCGCCCATCGGGCCTCGGGGTCGCGCAGCAGCCGCACCACGTCGTTGCTCCAGTGCAGGCTGTCGGGCAGTGCCCGCAAGGTCGTGTCGACCTCGCCGCGCCGCTCCGGGTGCACCTGCGACCGGTTGCCGTCGTTCACCCCATCGCACAGCGTGACGTGGTAGCTGTAGGCCGGCAGCGGGTACCAGCCCACGCCCTGGCCACGTGCGGCGTGCTCGAACCCCTCCACGAGGCCCTCCAACCGCCGATAGAGCGCGTTCGGTGCCCCCGACCCGCTGCTGAGCCGCCGCAGGGTGGTCATCCCGCCGAGCCTGTCACCGCCGGGATGGTCGTAGAGCAGCGACAGGCCGCGGTAGGCGGCCCAGACCGTCCGGCCGTCGACGCTGAGCTTCGGCGTGGTGACGCTCACCCTCGCGCTCCACACCGACGACGCCGACTAGTCCTCATCATCGAGCTCGTCGTCTCCGGCATCGGGTGCGACGGCTTGGGGCCCTGACGCGTGGATCCGCTCCCAGTTGGTGCTCACCCACCCTCGCGAACCGGCCGCCACCACACCGCCGGCGGCGGAGGCCACCACCACGCGGTCGATCCCCAGCGGATCGGGCTCCGACGGCGCTTGGCTGCTGCAGACCACGATCATCCGCCCGGGTAGCTCGCGCTGCAGGCGCTCGAGCTCCACCGCGTCGAGCAGGCGCCGGTCCACCGCGATCACCGGACGTCCGCTCAGCTCGGCGGCGAGGAGCACGAGACGATCGCGAGCAGCGGGGGCGAGCGCGTCCCACGCCTCGACGGGCCGCACGACGTCGGTCGAGAGGCCCAGCACCGCCTCTACCGACGCGGCCTGCTCACCGAGGCCCTCGCGTAGCGCCTGGGGCCCGAGGTCCGCATCGAGCAGCAGCAGTCCGCTCATGCTCGCGGGCATCGGTGGGGTCGACAGCCGTGCGGCGAGGGCCGTGTGTCCCAGCAGATGCCGCCGTCGGGCGGCATCACCGTTGGTGAACACCGTGGTGAGCAGCCCGACGCTGTAGCGGCTGAGGGGCACGGGCAGCACCACCTCGATGGTCTCACCGGGCTCGAGTGGCCTGGTCGCAGCCTCGGACTCGGTGAGGCTCGTCGGCTCCGTCTGCAGCGGCAGCACCTCGAGCGATCCATCGCTGGTCGTGGCTGCGCTTGCGGCGAAGAACCGGTTGAGGCGGTCGATCGAGGGGTAGAACCGGGAGAAGAAGGCCAAGGTGCTCATCAGCGAGCGGATGCCACCCAACGTGAGCCGCAGGACGACGATGTAGGCCACCAGCCGCGTCCAGGGCAGCTCGCCCGCCAGTGCGTCCTGCCCCATGAACGCCATCAGCCCCGCGAGCGCGATCCCCATGATCACGAAACCGAGCAGCTCGGAGTGGATGTGGGCACCGAAGCGGTCGCGGAACGCCGCGGTCTCCTCGTCCACGGTCGCGCCGTCGAGGGCCGCCTCGAGCTCGATGCGGCCGGGGGCCGGCTGGGAGGCCGACTGGAAGCTCGACAGCAGCGCGTGCAGCCCCTTGCGCGTGCTCGGCGCCACCTCCTCGTAGCGACGGGTGGCGGCCGCGGTCGCGACGTTGGCGCGGTAGTAGGAGATCATCGCGACGGCCATCAGCCCGAGGAACAGCAGCGTCATGCGCACCTCGAGGTAGAACAGGGCTGCCAGCCCGCCGACCGCGATCCCGACGTTCACGGTGTTGCGCAGCAGGCTGCGGGCGACGATGGCGGTCCGTCGGGCATCCCGGGTCTGCAGCTGCCACAGCGCACGCCACACGCTGCGTTCACTGCTCCAGTCGGCCGCCGACGGCAGCTCGCCGCCGTAGGCGAGCGCGATGTTCATCCGCACGTGGTGGTTGAGGTCGACGGCCATGCGGATGATCCGGTGCTGGGCCAGGAACAGCACCCCTGCTCCACCGAGCAGGACGACGAGGATCGACGCCACCATGATCCACAGGGTCGTCTCGTCGCGGGCCTCCAGCGCGATCAGATCGCCGATCCGCAGCGTCCCATCGCGCTCGAGCTCCTGGAGGTAGTTCAGCGACAGCGACAGACCGGCACCAACGACCGCGACCCCCAGCTGCGCGGTCAGCACC
>JBKGZF010000159.1:0-5809 GCA_046545715.1 Nitriliruptoraceae bacterium
GCTCAGGGCACTGCGAGACGAACTCGGCGATGCCTTCGTCGCCGGTGTGGCGCTGCACACCGGCCAGCGGTCCTACACCGCCGAAGAACGGATCTACGTCGCTCCTGTCGACCGGCTCTGGGTTCCTGCCTGACCTGCGCCCCTTCGCAGCTGACGGATTCACGGCCGGTAGAGCGCGCGCAGGTGGTCGACGTCGCTCTGGAGGTCGATGCGCCGCTGCGGCACGGGGTTGTCGGTCAGCTGGCTTCGGTGACAGGCCATCGCCACCTGCTGACGGGTGCGGTCGACGGTGAGGGCGAGCTCGAGCTCGGCCTCGCTGCGTCCGACGAAGGGGGCACCGAACTCCGCGTGCAGGGCAGCGGCGACCGGCACGGGCAGCGCCCAGCCGAGCACCGGCACGCCGAGCTGCCGCCCGGCGGCCACGGCTGCGTCGGTCGCGCGCTGGTGGTCGGGGTGGCCGGTGATCCCGCCGTGGTCGAAGGCCAGCAGGGCGTCGACGTCACCGGCGCTGGCCACGACGTCGGCGACCAGGTCGTCGAGCAGCACCTGCGCGAGCGCGCCGTCGGGGTGCTGTTCGATGCTGACCTGGCCGATGCCGAGCGCGTCGGCGGCCGCGGTCAGCTCGTGGCGGCGCCGCACGGCCAGGTCGTCTCCGGCACCGAGCGCCGAGCTCTCGCCACAGGTCAAGCACACCAGGCGCACGTCCGTCCCGGCCTCCACCAGGGCGGCGATGATCCCTCCCAGGCCGAAGGTCTCGTCATCGGGATGGGCGCACACCGCCGCGACCTGCGTCCAGCCGCCGAGCTCAGTGTCGACCACAGCCGCGCGGGGGACGGCTGGTTCGGGCGTCGGCTCGCGGTCACTGCTCATGGCGGCCTCGTGCTCGGTCAGCCGCTGCTTACCACACCACGTTGGGCGCGCGGGTGGGTCTCACGCATCCGCACGGCGACATCGAGGCCGGAGGCAGCGGTGATCAGGGCGATCACCACGATCGCGGTGGCCAGGGAGTACAGGTCGGCGAGCACCCCGGCGAGCGCCGCACCGACGGCGAAGCCGAGGTCGCGCCACCAGCGGTAGACGCCCACGGCCGCACCTCGCCAGGAGGGGTGGGCGACGTCGCCGATCGCGGCGATCAGGGTGGGGTAGGCCATGGCGGTCCCGGCGCCGAACAGCGCGCTGCCGAGCGCCCACACCATGGTCCCCTCACCGAGGCCGATGATCAGCAGGCCGGCGGCCTCGCTCAGCTGGCCGCCGGCGATCAGCCACTTGCGGCCGAGGCGGTCGGAGAGCGCGCCGGTGAACAGCTGGCCGACGCCCCACACGGCGGGCGCGATCGCCACCAGCAGCCCGACCGTCGCGACCTCGAGCCCCCCGAGGGCGAAGAAGATCGGGAACAGCCCCCAGGCCATGCCCTCGTTCAAGTTGTTGACCAGGCCAGCCTGGCTGGCGGCCGACAGCGAGCGGTCCCGCCAGCTGGTCAGCGCGAACACCTGCCGATGGGTGTAGCCCGCGCCGTGGCCGTCCTCACCAGTGACGTGGTTGGCGACCTCGTGGGCGACGTGCCCGGACGTCTCCCGCACCAGCAGCGCGGAGAACCCGAGCCCTAGCCCCGCGAACGCGAGACCGAGGAAGAACGGTGCCGGGCGCAGCCCTGCCGACTCGGCGATCAGCCCGGTGATCCACGCCGCCGCGGCGACGGCGCCGTAGCCGGCCGCCTCGTTGAGCCCCATCGCCGTGCCGCGGCGCTTGGGACCGACCAGGTCGATCTTCATGATCACCGTGACCGACCAGGCCAGGCCCTGGTTGACGCCCAGCAGCACGTTGGCGGCCACCACCCAGCCCCACGTCGGGGCGAAGATCAGCATCAGCGGCACGGGCAGACCGAACAGCCAGCCTGCCAGCAGCACCGGCTTGCGGCCGTAGCGGTCGGCGAGCGTGCCCGCGAAGAGGTTGACGATCGCCTTGGTCAGCCCGAACGCCACGATGAAGGTCAGCATCACCGTGAAGCCGCTGAGGGCGAACTCCTCCTCGGCCAGCAGCGGCAGCACGGTGCGCTCCTGGCCGACGAGCCCGCCCACCAGGGCGTTGACGCCGACCAGCAGGGCGAACTGCGGCAGGTTCTCGCGCAGCCCGAGCCGGACAGGTGACGAGGTGCTGCTCATGCTCCGACCTCCAGCGTCCCACCGGGGGCGAGCAGATCGGCGGGCCCGCCGTCGAGCGCAGCCACGTCGCGGTGGCCGGCGCGCTCGAGCAGGCTCGCGGCGGACATGGCGCGCTCGTTGTGCCCGCAGTGGACGAGCACGGGCTCGGGCTCGACCCGGTCCGCTGCGGTGGTCAGCTCACCGAGCTCGACGTGGAGGCTGCCGGGCAGGTGGCCCGCCGTGTGCTCGGCACGCTGTCGCACGTCGACGATGCGCCGAGCATCCACCGCGTCGGGTGCCAGCAGCGGGGTGGTGGCCACCGGCTGGCCGGCGGCCCGCCAGGCTGCCATGCCGCCATCGAACACACCGTGCAAGCGCTCGAAGCCGACGGTCGCCGCGGCCCAGGCCAGATCGGCGTGGTCCAGCGTTCCGTCGGTGACGAAGACCACCTCGCGCTCGCGCGGCACGAGCCAGCCGAGCCAGGTCGCGAAGCTCGCCCGCCACGGGTTGGCCAGCGCGCCAGGGATGTGGCCGGCGGCGAAGTCGTGTGAGGACCGGGTGTCGACCACCTCGACGTCGCCTCGCATCGCCTCGGCGACCTCGCTGACCGAGCGTGCCGGCAGCGGCGGTCCCGACGTGCCGTGGACCTGCGGGCCGTTGCGGTTCACCGCGCGCAGCTCCAGGAAGTACGGGGGGAAGGTGCCGTATCCCGCCAACAGCCGGGTGACGAAGCTGTCCTCGTCGGGGTCGTCGGCGAGCAGCGGGTTTGCCGTGCGCTCCTGGCCGATCGTGGTGATCCGCTCGCCGCCGGGTGTCGTCGAGCAGAACGAGCCGGCGCCGTGGGTGGGGTAGACCGGCAGCTCGTCGGGCAACGCCAGCAGCCGCTCTCGGATCGAGCGGTAGGCCTGACGGGCCAGCGGCTCGGTGTGTTCGGGGGAGAGCAGATCGGTGCGGGCGGCACCGCCGGCGATCAGCGTCCCACCCGAGAACAGCGCGACGGGTCGTGACCCATCCAGCAGCAGGTAGGCCAGGTGCTCGGGCGTGTGGCCCGGCGTGGCGATCGCCTGCAGCCGCAGCCCGCCGAGGTCGAGCTCATCACCGTCCTCGAGCGGGCGATCGGCGTAGCCGAGCTCGCTGCCGCGGGGGGCGAGCAGCTGCGCGCCGGTGGCGGCCAGCTCACGCCCACCGGAGACGAAGTCGGCGTGCAGGTGGGTCTCGACCACGAACCGCGCCTGGAGGCCGCGATGCTCGAGGTGGGTGGCATAGGGGCGCGGGTCACGCTCGGGGTCGAGCACCAGCGCCGCGCCGTCGCCCAGGTCGACGACGTAGCTGCTGTTGCCCAGACCCTCGTCGACGACGGGGATGATCTCCATCGGGTACCTCGCTCGGCTGGGGCAGGGGGAGTCTCGGGCGCCTATCCTCAAACGTTCGTTTGAGCGTTCGTCTGAGCGGAGGGAACCAGCTGAGCGGGCGTTGGTCAAACGAGCGTTTGAGAAGTACCGTTGGCCCGTGCCGCCGAGCGATGGCGGCGGGCTAGGTGGCCGACCGAACGGAGGACCTGGTGCCCGCGACCCGAGAACGCCGTGACGCCAAGGACGCGCTGTTCGACGGCTTCGCGCGCATCGCCGCTGCCCTCGGCAACGGGCGTCGCGCCGAGATCATCGAGGTGCTCGCCCAGGGGGAGCGCGGGGTGGAGCAGGTGGCCGAGGCGATCGAGCAGTCGCTGGCCAACACCTCCCACCATCTGCGCACGCTCGCCCGAGCGGGGCTGGTCGTGGGGCGGCGTGAGGGCACCCACGTGCGCTACCGGCTGGCCTCCGAACAGGTCCTCGAGCTCTGGCTCGCGTTGCGGGGCCTGGCCGCTGAGCAGCTCGACGAGCTCGAGCGGCTCGCCACCGACTACCTCGGCGACCGCAGCGAGCTGGACATGATCGGTCGTGAGGAGCTGCTCGCACGGCTCGACACCGGCGAGGTGGTGGTCATCGACGTGCGGCCGGAGGTCGAGTACGCGGCCGGGCACCTGCCCGGTGCGCTGAACGTGCCTCCGGATGAGCTCGAGGAGCGGCTCGCGCAGCTGCCCCCGGACCGTGAGGTGGTGGCCTACTGCCGCGGTCCCTACTGCGTCTACGCCGACGAGGCGGTGCGGCGGCTCAGCGCCGAGGGGCGCGGCGCACGCCGCCTGGAGGACGGGCTGCCGGAGTGGCGGCGCGCCGGTGGCCCGGTCGTCAGCGCGGAGCGTCCCGTAGCTGATCGAGGATCGCGTTGAGCTGCTGACGGGTCGCCGGATCGAGGCGATCGGTCAGCTCGCGTGCGAGATCCTCGCGGTGCCAGGCGAGCACCTCGCTGAGCCGCTGCCGGCCGGCCTCGGTTAGGCAGACGAACTGCACGCGCCGATCCTCGACGCACGCCACCCGCTCGATCAGGCCGTCCTCGGCGACGCGGTCGACCAGCCGGGTGGCTCCGCCGGGGGTCACTCCCAGCTGGTCGGCCAGTGCGGAGATGGACAGCTGCTCGTCAGGTGAGCGCGCCACGCGCAGGAGCAGTTCGAAGCGTGGGCCCGGCATCCCGCAGCGCTCGGTGATCGTGCGGTGGAAGACCCGGTCGAGGCGGCGCACCGTCTCGAGCAGGCGGCCGTAGGTGGCGATCCCCGGGTCGTCGATGCCGGGGATCGGCGCCCCCGTCCTCCGTGGCTGGTCAGCCCGATCCTCCGTGGTCGTGGTGGTGGTCGGGCTCATGGTCACATCGGCTCCGGTCGCGGGGAGGACCCGTACGCCATCCACCGAAGAGTTTACTGCGACACTATTTGACATGTCACGGTTCTTCCGGCACGCTGCCGCTATCAGTTGCAGATACAACCACTCGCGGGTGCAACGACCCAACGCCGGATCGCGATCCCGGCCCGGATCGCGCCCCCGAACCCCGTTCACCTGCCCACGCCCCTAGCCCGCACGCTCCCCACCGACAAGCGAGGTCAACACCATGTCAGAGACGCTCACCGCACCAGTACAGACCGGCACCTGGACCCTCGACCCGTCCCACTCCACCGTCGGCTTCGTCGTCCGTCACCTCGGGTTCTCCAAGGTCCGTGGTGGCTTCACGGGCTTCGAGGGCAGCATCGACGTCGCGGAGGACGTGACCCAGACCACAGGCTCGGTCACCATCCATGCCGACTCCTTCGACTCCGACGACGCCGACCGCGATGCGCACGTCAAGGGCGCGGACTTCCTCGACGTCGAGACCTACCCGACGCTGGACTTCACCCTCACCGAGGTGCGTCCACGCGGCGAGGACCGCTACACGGTCGTCGGTGACCTCACGATCCGCGGCGTGACCGAGCGCGTCGAGCTCGACGCTCAGTTCCTCGGCGTGGACACCGATCCGTTCGGCAACGTCAAGGCGGGGGTCGAGGCCTCGGCCGAGATCAACCGCGAGGACTTCGGCCTGACCTGGAACGCCACGCTCGAGTCCGGCGGACTGCTGGTCGGCAAGACCGTGCAGATCGTGCTCGAGCTCCAGTTCAGCCGCGCGTAAGCGACCCTCGAGCAGCCTGCGGGCCCGCGCCACCCGGCGCGGGCCCGCTGCCTGCGCGCGGCACCCCGACCGACTCGCGACTGGACCTAGCCCCCTCCCCGCTCGGGGGCGCCCTACGCTACGCCGTGCTCGGCTCC